>JAYUGD010000475.1:0-13584 GCA_043767785.1 Zavarzinella sp.
AAGAAAACCAAGAAATTCTCCTGGCTTTCTTTGTGAAACTTCGTGCGGCCTTTGTGGTGAGTTTCTTCTGAACTTTTAACGGTCCGCTTACTCTTCCAAATATGTGTACCCGTCCATGCCTTCCTCGTAGAAGCGGAGGAAGGTCCGGGCCTCGCGGGCGGTGATTCGCTTGGAGCGGACGGCCTTGTCCACGTCTTTGCGCATCCGTTCCACTAACTTTTCGGCCGAGAACTGGACGTAGTTCAGCACCTCGCTCACCTTGTCGCCGGGGATGAAGTCGTCGATCACGTAGCCGTCGCCGTCGTCGTCCAAGTTGATGTGGACGGCGTTCGTGTCCCCGAACAGGTTGTGCAGGTCGCCGAGGATTTCTTGGTACGCCCCGACAAGAAACCCCGCCAAGTAGTACGGCTCCCCCGCGACGTGCTGGTGCAGGTCGAGAGTGCCGCGAACGTCGCGGCGGTCGATGAACTGGTCGATCTTGCCGTCCGAGTCGCAGGTGATGTCCCCGAGGACGGCCCGGCGGGTCGGCCTCTCCGTCAGCCGGTGGATCGGCATGAGCGGGAACAGTTGCTTAATGGCCCACGAGTCGGGCATCGACTGGAACACGGAGAAGTTGCAGAAGTACGTGTCGGACAGCAATGTTTCGAGGCCCGCCAACTCCTCGGGAACAAAGTCGAGTTCGCGGAACAGGCGCTGAATCTTCCGGCCGACGGCCCAGAACAGCCGCTCGGCCAACGCCCGCTGCGTGATCTCCATGTAGCCGAGGTTGAAGAGGTTCAGCGTCTCTTCAATGGCTTGCATCGAGTCGTGGTAACTCTCCAGATAGTTTCGCTTATTCAGGTCCGAGTGGATGGTGAACAGGTCACGGATCGGCTGCGGGGAGTCTTCGGGGATTTCGTCCGGGGCCACGCACTTGTCGAAGTTGGAGGTCCCCAGCACGTCGAACACCAGCACGCTGTGGTACGCCACGACCGCCCGGCCGGACTCGCTGATGATCGTCGGGTGCGGCACGCCGACTTCGTCGCACACGCTCTTGACGCGAAAGATGATGTCGTTAGCGTACTCCTGCAGCGTGTAGTTCACGCTCGACTCGAAGTCGGTCTGGGAGCCGTCGTAATCGACGCCGAGGCCGCCGCCCACGTCCATCGTGCGCAAGCCGGCGCCGGCCTTGTACAGTTCGGTGTAGACGCGGGCCGCCTCGGTGATGGCGTCCTTCACCTTGCGGATGTTGGTGATCTGGCTGCCGAGGTGGAAGTGCGTGAGTTGCAGGCAGTCCTCCATGCCGCGGGCCTTGAGGTAGTCGAGGACTTCCAACACTTCCGTGAGCGTCAGGCCGAACTTGGAGCGGTAGCCGGCGCTGGACTTCCACCGGCCGGACCCGCGTGACGCGAGCTTGACGCGGACGCCGATCACCGGCCGCACGTCCAGCTCCTCGGCGTGCTTGACGATCAGTTCGAGTTCGCTGAGTTTTTCGATGACGGGGATGATGTTCTTCCCGATCTTGCGGGCGAGCATCACCATTTTGATGTATTCGTCGTCCTTGAAGCCGTTGCAGATGATCGGCGTCTCGCCGCCGTTGGTGACGGCTAAGACCGCCAGCAACTCCGGCTTGCTGCCCGCTTCAAGGCCGAAGTTGAACGGCCGGCCGAAGTCGAGGAACTCCTCGACGACGTGCCGCTGCTGGTTGACCTTGATCGGGTAGACGCAACTGTAGGAGCCTTGGTACTCCGCGTCCGTGATGGCCTGCTTGAAGGCCCCGGCGATCTCGGCGACGCGGTGCCGGAGGATGTCCGCGAACCGCAGCAGGATCGGGACGTTGTAATCCTGCTCCTTCAACTCGTCGATCAGCAGCTTCAGGTCGATGGCCTCGTCCGGCCGCTTGTTCGGGTGGACGGTGACGTGTCCGAGCTTGTTGATCCCGAAGTACCCCTTGCCCCAGTGCTTCACCCCGTAGGTCTCGAGGGAGTCGGCAATTTTCCAGTGGCGGGCCGACTCGCCGTCGGCGGGGGTGCGGTCCAGCGTTTTGCCCATCAAAACAGTCCTCGGGGCCGGCGGCGGCGGGGCGGTTCGTCGGCGGGGGACGAACAAGGGGGAACGACCGAATTGCCCTATCATATTTTCGCCGTCCCCGCCGTGCAATCCGTCGAAGAGGCAACAGGTTAAGATTTCCGGGAATTTCTGCTCTTCGGTTCTTCACGGCGGTCGCTGTTCCTTCGTGCCGCATGCGTTTTTCACTGGCACGACTTTCCGTTCCCGCATACGATGCGCTTTCTCACGCCGTCACTTGGTCACACCCATGCGCACGCTTCTCTCCTTGGTCCTGATCGCCGCATCTTCCCTCTCGGCCGCCGAGCCGGCGAAGGCCAAGAAGGTCGTGCTGATCGCCGGGCCGATGGACGGCGGCCACCCGGCCGGGACGCACGAGTACGAGAAGACGGTGCGGCTGTTCAAGCACTGCCTGGACACGGCGGCCAACGTCAAGAACGTCCGCACGGAGGCCCACTTGAAGGGCTGGCCGGACGTGCCCGCCACGCTGGACGACGCGGACACCATCGTCGTCGTCAGCAGCGGGTCCGACCGCAACCCGAAGGACCACCCGCTTCTTGTCGGCGACCGGCTGGCGGCGCTGAAGAAGCAAATGGACCGCGGCTGCGGCCTCGTGCTCGTCCACTGGTCCACGTTCATGCCCAACAATACGCCGGCCCTCGATTGGGTGGGCGGGCACTTCGACTACCAGAGCGGGCCGGCCAAGAACGGCTGGTACTCCAAGATTCAAACCGTGACCGTGAAGGCGACGCCGGGGGAACACCCGGCCTGCAAGGGTCTCAAGCCGTTCGAGATCAAGGACGAGTTTTACTACAACCTGCGGTTCCGCGCGCAGGAGCCGAAGGCCACGCCGCTCCTCTCGGTCGATCTCGGCAAGGAAGGGCCGCAGACCGTCGGCTACGCGCTGGAGCGGGCCGGCGGCGGCCGGGGCGTCGGCTTCACCGGCGGGCACTTCTTCGACAACTGGCGCAACGACTCCTACCGCAAGTTGCTCCTCAATGCCATCTTGTGGACCGCCCATGTGGAGGTGCCGGACGACGGCGTGAAGAGCGATTTTCCCGGCGACCGCGAGTTGAACTTGGTGACGGTCGGCAGCCCGGCCCAAGCGTTGATCCTCACCGGGCACGACGGGCCGTTCCACAATTGGCGGGAAACCAGTCAAGTGCTGAAAGCCGTCATTGAGCGGGACGGCCGGTTCCGCTGTCGCATCGTCGATGACCCGGAATTCCTGGCCCGCGAAGACCTGAGCGGGTACGACCTGATCGTGCAAAACTACGTGAACTGGGAGCGGCCCGGGCTGACGGACGCGGCCAAGAAGAACCTGTTGAAGTATCTCGACGCCGGGAAGGGCTTCGCCGTCATCCACTTCGCGGACGGGGCATTCCACGCATCGTTGCCTGGGGCCAAAGAGTCCGACTGGCCGGAGTACCGGAAAATCGTCCGTCGGGTCTGGGACCACGCGCCGGGCAAGAGCGGGCACGACAAGTACGGCCCGTTCAGCGTCACGGTGACGGGCAAGCACCCGATCACGGCGGGGATGGGCAACTTCGAGACGACGGACGAGCTTTACTACAAGCAACAGGGCGACGAGCCGATCGAAGTGCTGGCGACGGCCAAGTCGAAAGACACCGGCAAGGACGAGCCGTTGGCGTGGGTGTACCAGTACGGCAAGGCCCGCGTGTTTCAGACCGTGCTGGGCCACTCGGTCGAGTCGATTCGCGGCGACGGCGCAGCCGCCTTGATCCGGCGAGGCTGCACGTGGGCGGCGAACCGCTCGCTGCCGCCGCTGCAAGCCCCGGCGCCGATCAGCCACGAACTTCGCTTCGCGGACGGGAAGTTCGACAAGGCGTTGGACGCCCGCGTCTTCCCGGCGAGCATCGACGGGGACGACCGCTACCGCAAGCCGCCGATCACCATCGAATGCTGGGCGAAACTCTTCTCCAATGGCGCCTTCAACGTGTTGGTGTCGAGTGACCCGAAATCGTCGGCCCGGCACTGGGAGATGTACACCTACGCCGGGACGGGGGCGTTCAGTGCCTACCTACCGGGGATGACGCCGAGTGAGATCAAATCCCCGGTGAACATTTGCGATGGAGCGTGGCACCACGTCGCCATGAGTTTCGACGGCACGACCGTTCGCCTGTGGGTGGACGCGAAGCAGGTCGCCGAGCAAAAAGTGCAGCCAGCGAAGACACTCGCCAACGTGGACGGGCCGCTTCTCATCGGCGGCGCCTACGCCGCCGACCACCGCATCGGCTGCGACGGCTTGGTGGACGACGTTCGCCTGTCCAACGTGATCCGCGAGTTCAAAGCCGTCCCGAATGCCGCCCTCGACCGGGACAACGCCACGGTCAGCCTGTGGAAACTGGACGGCAACGAAGGCATCAGTGCGGACGCCAACTGGACGCCGCCTGCGAGCGCCATCACCGGGGAGGCGTGGGAGCGCGAGACGGACAAGGACTGGATGGACGGCCGCTTCCAAAAGACCGACACCGGCCCGTACCAGAACGCCACGGTCGATTACGCCGGGCCGACGGGCAAGGGCCGCGTGTACAAGGCGACGGCCATCAAGATCGGGGACAAGCAAGAGGCGAGTTTCTTGTTCGACCGCAATCAGCTTCGCTTCGCCGCGACGTGGGGCGGCGGGTTCTTGAACCACAGTTCCCGGCGGTTCGGCCTGTTGAACACGCCGACGCCGGCGGGGCCGGTGACGTTTGGCACGTCTTCCAATCTCGCCGGGTGGGCCGATGACAAGGGGAACTTCGCCACGTCACACCCATCGACCGCCCCGCTGCCGCGCGAGTGGGCGAAGTTTCAATCGCTCGGACTGTACGGCCAACACACGTCACTGACGTACACCGTCGGCAAGACGAGCGTGACGGAAAAGCCGTGGTCCGAGCCGATGACCGGCGGCACGGCCGTCGTCCGCACGTTCTTGGTGGACCCGCACGCTGCCCCGCTGACGTGTCTACTTGCGGAGTTCCCCGGCGGCAAACTCGTCAACGTCCCGGCGGGCGTCGCCGTCGTCGGTCTCGACGGCCAGACGGCCAAAATGATCACGCTCCGCGGCGACGCACAGTTGGCCGTGGACGCGAAAGGGGTCGTCTCCGCGACGTTCCCCAATGCGGACCGACTGTCGGGCGTTGAGGCGATTTACTGGGTCGGCCCGGCGACGCAGCAGCTCGAAGTCTTGCGCGCCGCCTCCGCCCGGCCCGCCGTCGACTTGATGCTGGAAGTCAGGAAGAAAATGCCCGCCCCCCGGTGGAAGGCCGACATCGTCACGCAGCTTGAGTTCGGCAAGGACGGCGACGCCCCCCTGACCATTGACACGTTCACGCTGCCGTACCAGAACCCGTACAACGCCCTCTTTTTCGTGACCGGCGTGGACTTCCTGCCGGACGGGTCCGTCGCCCTTTGCACCGCCCACGGGGACGTGTGGCTGGCGGCCGGCGACTTCACCAAGCCCGGCCCGCTCAAGTGGACGCGCTACGCCACCGGGTTGTATCAGCCGCTTGGCCTCAAGGTCGTTGATGGTGTCATTTATGTTCTGGAACGCGGCCAACTCACGGCTCTCACGGGCACGGGTGAAGCGGACACGTACCGCTGCGTGAACAACGATTGGCACGCCGGCGGCGGCGAACACTCTTACGACACCTGCCTGGAGACCGACCCGGCCGGCAACTTCTACTTCTTCAAGACCGGCGACGACCACACGCCGACCGGCGGTTGCCTGTTGAAAGTGAGCAAAGACGGCTCGACCTCGGAGATTTTCAGCACCGGGTTCCGCCACCCGATTGGGCTGGGCGTCTCGCCGACCGGCGTCATTTCCGGGGCCGACCAGGAAGGGAATTGGATGCCGGTCACGCGGCTGGACTGGTACCAAAAGGGCGGGTTCTACGGCGACATGCGGACGCACCACCGGGCCGAGCCGCCGAAGACGTTCGACCCGCCGCTGCTCTGGATTCCCAAAGAGGCCGACAACTCGGCCGGCGGGCAAGTCTGGGTGCCGGACGGCAAATGGGGGCCGCTCGGCGGCACGATGCTGCACCTCTCCTACGGCCGCTGCAAGGGGTACGCGATCCTGCGGGACGGCACGAAGTTCCAGGCCGCCGCCGCGGACCTCGGGCTGAAATTTCTGTCCGGCTCGGCCCGCGCCCGCTTCCACCCGAAGGACGGCCACCTGTACGTCGTCGGCTTGGACGGCTGGCAGACGGCCGCCGAGAAGGACGGCTGCCTCCAGCGCGTGCGCGCCACCGGCCAGCCGTTCAACATGCCCGTCGGCTACGCCACGGCGGGGAACAAGATCACCCTCAAATTCGACCGGGAGATTGACCCGGAATCGATGACCGGCGACAAGGGCTTCGTCGTGGAGCGGTGGAACTACCGTTGGAGCGCGGCTTACGGCTCCAAGGACTGGTCCCTGCTCGACCCGAACCGCGAAGCCCGCGACCCGGTGACAGTCCGCGACAAGGCGTTGTCCGCGGACCGACGCACGGTAACGCTGACGCTTACCGACATGGTCCCCTGCATGCAAATGCGCGTCAGTTACAAACTCGCTGGTGTGGGCGGGAAGGCCATCGAAGGGAAACTGTACACGACCGTGCAAGAGAAGCCGTAAGCGGTCACACGGGGAGGGCCTGTTCGGCGGGCAACGGGCAAAGCCGCTCGACGACGGCCATGAGTTGGGACATCCGCACGGGCTTGCTCAGGTAGGCGTCCACGCCGAGGAATTCGGCGTAGGACCGCTGGTGGTCGCTGTCGTTCCCCGTCAGCATGACGATGGGCACGTTCAGACGGTGCTGGTGCTTGACCCGCTCGATCACGAGGAAGCCCGAGACCTTGGGCATCATCATGTCCACGATGATCAGGTTCGGCCGCTCGCTGACGGCTTTGCCGATGCCCAGTTCCCCGTCGCACGCCTCGATGACGCGATACCCCTCGTCCCGCAAGACCATCCGCAACGACTCGCGGACGTTGGGGTCGTCGTCGATCAAGAGGACGGTCGGTGCAGTCATGTGGCAAACGGGCCGGTGCGATCCGGCCGAAAAGTCGTGTGCTGAATCCATCCGCACGGTTGCCCTCCTTGGCAAGTGGTGATCGGTGAACCATAGATGAGGATTGCGTGAGACGCAAACCCCGCGGGCGAAAAAGCCAAGGGTTGAAGGCCGGCGGAAAATTGTGACGCGGCCCTACGCCGCCATTTCTCTTGGGAAGCGGGGTTTTCCCGCCATTTCGTGACATATGCTTCCGGGGACCGACTTCCAACCGCCGGGGCCTGCGCGCAATGACCGGGACTTGTCCGACGTGCCGACAACAACAATACCCGGGGACGCCGTGTCGCCGCTGCGGCGGGCCGGCCCTCCCTCTTCCCGTTTTGGGGCCGACGGTTGGTGACACGGATACGCCGCGGTTTATTCGGCGACTCTTGTTCGGCTTGGTGTGCGTGTTCGGCCTGTTCGCCGGGTTGGACCACGCCCTTTCGGCGCTGACGCTGTGGACGCCGGACACCCCGCCCCCGAGCGAACAAGTGTGGGTGGGCGTCCTGCTCGCGTCGTGCCTCATCGGCTGCGTGATCGCGGGGACGGGAAACCACAAGGCCGAACTGACGGGACTGCTTGTCGGCGTGTTGGCGGCGGCGGGCCACTTGTGGCAGCTCAACCGCACGGGGGAGTCGCTCCCCGGCGAGTGGCTGTTCGGCTTCCCCATCATGGCGGGTTTGGTGGGCGTGATGGCCGGGTTCGCCGGCCGCCTGATCTACCCGCCCGCCCCGGCCGTCGCCGTGGCCGGCGATACGAGTGTCCGCACGCTGCTGATCGAGCCGCCGGAGACTCACCCGGTCGTCATGTGGCGTGTGCTGTTGGGGGCGGCGTTGGCGGTGGCGGGGACGTATTGGGCGGGACACCTTCAGCAACAATTCGCCCGCGTGGCCGCGTCCAGTTTCGGGTCGTTCGGCGGCAGTTCGATGGTGGTGTGGCAACTGGCCACCATTACGACGCTTTTGGGCGGCGTGTTCGCGGGCGCCAACACGAAGTCCGGGTTGAAACAGGGCATCTTGGCCGGCGTGGTGACGGGCTTGGCCGTCGCGGCCTTGCACTTGAAATTCGGCGCCGAGCGGCCGATGGGTGTGGATTTTTGGCAGGAACAGTTAAGCGTGGGGAACCGCGCCCCGGCCCTCTTGGGCGTCCTCGTCGGGGCGGCGGTCTTGATGAGCGCGGTGGGCGGGTGGCTCGGCTCGCAGTTGATTCACCCGAAACACTGACCGGCCGGCCTCAGCATTTTCGGACGACGCCGACCAACGTGCCGACGACTTGAATATCCGACCCCGGCTCGACCACAATCGGCGCCATCGTGCCGTTGGACGGCTCCAACACGATTTGGTTCTTGCGGCGGTAGAACTTTTTGAGCGTCGCGCCCCCGTCCATCATCGCCACCACGCGCTCGCCGTTCTCGGCCGTCTCCTGCTTGCGGATGATGACGATGTCCCCCTCGTCGATGTGGTCTTCGATCATCGACTGCCCCTTGATCCGCAGGGCGAAGTGGTCCTTGCCGGCGAACATGTCGCCCAAGTCCACGATCTCGTTCTGGGCCACGGCCTCCATCGCGGCGCCGGCGGCCACGATCCCGAGCATGGGGAACACGGCGGGGGTGGTCCGCATGCCGGGGACCGTGATGGCCCTGGCCGCGGACTTTTGGTTCGTCATCCCCTTGTTCCGCTCGATAAAACCCTTCTTCTCCAAGGCCTTCAGGTGGCACATCACGCCGTTGGGCGAGACGATGCCGAAGGCCTCGCCGATCTCGCGGATGGACGGCGGGTAGCCGCAATCCGTGATCTTCTCGCGGATGAACGAGAGGATTTTGTTCTGCTTTTCGGTAATCGTACCTGTGTCGGTCATGGGTAATTTCCCACCGGCGCACGCGGGGCGGGTGTGCGGAGAGTGATCAGACCATATTTACACGCCTATAAATTAGTATATGTGACATCCGTACAGATGGAAACGGCTTTCCGCGGAAGTCGCTTGAACGAATTCCATCCGTTCCCTTAAAGTGAATCGATGGTCACGACCCCCGAACCGGACTTCCGGCCCTTTTTGAAAAGCTTGCTCGACGGCCAGAAATTGTCGCCCGCTGACGTGGACGGCTTTCTGACGGCCCTCGTCTCCGGCCCGTTCGACGAGACGGCGGCCGGGGCGGTCTTGACCGCCTGGCGAATGCGGGGCGAAGCGGGGGACGAAATCGCGCAAGCAGTCCGGACGCTGCGGCGGTTCCAACGGCCACTGTCCACGGCCGGCGGGCCGCTGTTGGACACCTGCGGCACCGGCGGGGACGAGAGCGGCACCTTCAACATCAGCACGGCGGTGTCGCTCGTCGTCGCCGGGTGCGGGGTGCGGGTCGTGAAGCACGGTAACCGGGCGGTGTCCAGCCGGTCGGGCAGCGCGGACGTGCTGCAAGAACTCGGCGTGCCGATCACCGCCGGGCCGGCGTGGGCCGAGGCCGCCTTCGTAAGATGTGGATACGCCTTCTGCTTCGCCCCGCTGTTTCACCCAGCACTGGCGAAGGTGGCGCCGCTCCGGAAGAAACTGGGCGTGCGGACGGTCTTCAACCTGCTCGGCCCGCTTCTGAACCCGGCCGGGGCGCGGCACCATCTGTTGGGCGTCGGCATCCCCGCCCTCTTGGACACGCTGGCGGAAGCCCTGCGTGACCTTGAATGCGAGCGTGCGATTCTCGTCAGCGGGGCCGACCGGCTGGACGAAGTGACGTTGAGCGGGCCGACCAACGTGCGGGTGGTGGCGAACGGCCAGGTCACGAAAGTCGTTTGGCGCCCGGCCGACTTCGACTTGGCCCCGGTGGCGTTGTCGGAAATCCAAGCGGCCGACGCGGCAGAGAGCGCCGCCGTGATCGGCCGCGTGTTGGCGGGAGAGCCTGGCCCCGCCGAGCGCATCGTGGCCGCGAACGCCGCCGCCGCCCTGTTGACCGTTGACGCGGTGACGTCACTGCCGGAAGGGGTGGCCGTCGCCCGCGCGGCGATCCGCTCCGGCCGGGCGCTCGGCGTCCTGCGGCAATTGCAATCGCCCGTCTCGTCTTGAACAAGGAGGGTTGCTCGTGCCCCGCAAGTGCATCATCATCGGCGACCCCGGCATCGACACGGCCTTCGCCATGTCCCTCGCGCTTCATGACCCGACGCTGGACGTGCTCGGTCTGGTCGCCACGCCCGGGAACGTCGGCGCCGAGCAGGCCACGCAAAACGTCCACTTGTTGATTAACGCGGTGGACCCGCCGAAGTGGCCGCGCCTCGGCGCCGCCCTGCCGATCACGTACCAAATGGACGGCACGCGCCTGCACGGGGCGGACGGCTACGGCAACTCCAACTTCCCCCCCGTGTCGCTGCACCAGCCGACGCCGGGGGATAAGCTGATCGTCGAACTCGTGCGCGCCAATCCGCGCGAGGTGACGGTTCTTGTGCTTGGGCCGGCGACCATGCTCCAGCGGGCGTTCGACCGCGACCCGGACCTGCCCATGATGATCGACCGCGTCATCCTCCTCGCCGGGGCGTGGCGGGAGCCGGGCAACGCCACGGCCGCCGCCGAATTCCACGCCGCCTGCGACCCGGAATCCCTGCGGAGCATTCTGCGGTCCTCGGCCACGATGTCGCTCATCCCGCTGGACGTGACCCGCAAACTGTTCTTCTCGCCGACCGACTTGCTGGAACTCCCGTCCCCCGAGTCGGCGACGTGCCGGTTCCTGCGCAAGATCGTCCCCTACGGCATCCGGGCGAGTTGCAACCTGTACGGGTCCGAAGGCTTTCACCTGAAAGACGTGCTGGGGTATATCGCCCTCGCCCGCCGCGATCTGCTTACGCTCGAACGGCACCATGTGGACGTGGAGACGCGCGGCGAACTCACCCGCGGCATGACCGTGTTCGACACCCGGCCCACGCCCGCCGGCAAGCCGAACGCCGACGTGGCGACCGGCGTTGACGTGGTGGGGGTGAGAGATTACATCACCAAAATCTTGAAGACCGCCGCCTGACGCGAGCCACCACCCATGATGCGAACCATATTCCTGCTGCTCGGCCTTTCACTGCCGACCTTCGCCGTCGCCGCCGACAAGTCTGTGCCAGCGGACGCGCCGACGGCCGACGAGTTGGTGAAGGTGATGCGGACGTTCGTCTTGGCCGCCCTGCCGACGCCGCTGGCCGACAACGCGGACGGCTGGGGCAAGCAGAAGGAAGTGACCGTCGGCCTCAAGTGGGAGAAAGACGGCATCCTCCTAAAACCGTCGGCCAAGAAGGGCATCCGCAACGACGGCACTTGGCGCCGGGTGCGCGTGGACGCGGATAACCCGGAGAAGTCGTTGGACGTGATCGTGCGGAACGTGAAAAAGCCGTCGCCAGGTGTTATGACGTTCGACATGGTGCTGTCGCTGAACGTCAAAATCAAATTCGAGCAGCAGAAGTGGGTGGCCGGCGAGCGAATTTACAGCGGGGAGACGCGGGCCAAGTGCCAGCCGCACCTCGCGCTCCAATGCGAATCGATTACGAAGGCCGTGAAGACGAACAGCTTCCTGCCGGACATCACGTTCCGACTGCGCGTGTTGAAAGCCGACCTTTCCTATGACCATTTAGTGGTCGAACACACGGCCGGCGTCGGCGGGGACTTGGCCGAGATTCTCGGCAAAGCTGCCATCGACACGGTGAACCAGTTAAAGCCGTCACTCCAGAGGAAGATGCTGGAAAAAGCGAACCAAGCGGTGGTGAAGGCCGGGGACACGAAAGAGATTAAGTTGGGGCTGGGGAAGTTGCTCGACGGGAAGTGACGCCGGCGGGGAGGCCGAATGCCCAAGATGATCCGGTGCTGGTGCGACGAGTCGCCCGAGTGCAACCTGTGCTCCGGTCGGGGCCGGTATGAATACACGCCCGGCCGGATGGGCTACATGCCATTCAAGTGCCCGACCTGCGAGGGCCGCGGCGAACTGTCGGACGACGGCGTGACACGGCAGTGCATGACATGCCGCGCATCCGGCAGCGTGGACCCGGCCAACCCACCCGTCGCCGGGATGTGGGACATCCTCAGCAAAATCCTATTCGGGGCGTGACGCCCGCTCCATTCCACTGAAAATTCGGTTTTCGGTCCAACGGACCGCTGAACATAGCCCAGCCAGAAAGGGCTGGGAGCTTGATTTTCGGCCTGAAAGGCCGATGAATATAGCCCAGCCCGTGAGGGCTGGGGACGAGTCGCCCCAATGTCTTTCGGCCTGAAAGGCCGATGACTCGAGTGAGGTCCGTCAGGGCCGAACGTTCACCCGCCAGAGTCTTCCGTCATGCCGCAATCCCTCTCCCGCCTGTACGTCCACCTCGTCTTCTCCACCAAAGACCGATTCCCATTTTTGGACGACGCCTTCCGCCCCGACTTGCACACGGTCATGGGCGGCATTCTCCGGGACATCGGCTCCCCGGCCGTCCTCATCAATTCCGTCGAAGACCACGTTCACGCCCTGCTCATCCAATCCAAAACGGATTCGATCGCGGGCATCGTCAACAAGCTCAAGTCGAATTCGAGCAAGTGGGTCCACGACAAGTTTGCCGCCTTGGCGAATTTTCATTGGCAGAGCGGGTACGGGGCATTCTCCGTGAGTCAATCCAACGTGAAGGCAGTGGCGAAATACATCGAGAACCAACGGGAGCACCACCGGACGCAGTCGTTCCAAGCAGAATTTCGGGATTTCCTCGTTCGCCATGAAGTGGAGTTCGATGAGCGGTATGTGTGGGATTGATTGGCATGATCGCGGAAGATCGGCCCTCACGGGGCCTCTTGCAGATCATCGGCCTTTCAGGCCGAGGGCGAAAGGGGTCCGTGTCCCCAGCCCTGACGGGCTGGGCTATTTTCATCGGCCTTTCAGGCCGAAAAACGGCCTCGGTGCCGTTGACCCTTTCGGGCTGGGCTATATTAAGCGGTCCGTTGGACCGAAAACCCCGATACCCCTTTGTCCCGAACGCTGCTCTTGACCCCGCTCACTTCTGCTTGGCCGGTTCCGCCGGGTACACGTCCGGGAGCGGGTTCGCTTGCACGGCCGGCAAATCGACTTCCGAGTCGCTGCCGATTTCGCCGGGCCGTTCGGATTTTTCCAGTAGCTTCTTCAAGTCTTTGCCGTCGAGTTGCTGCGTGTACTCGTTGGAACTCAGCGGCTCGTCGTCGTGGGCCACGTCCACGGAGAAGCGGACGCTGGCGATGAAGAGTTGGTCGTTCGGCAACAGGGCGGCCCGGCGGACGCGCTGGCCGTTGACGCGGGTGCCGTTGGTGCTGCCCAAGTCGCGGATCAGCAGCAGGCCCTCGTTCTTCACGATGACGCAGTGCTGCTTGGAGACGCTCTTGTGGTCGAGCAGCACGTCGCAGTCTTCGCGCCGGCCGACGACAATCAAGTCCTTCTCGATTTCGACGGCCGTGCCGCCGTCCAGTGGAACCAGTCGGACCCGCATGGTGTTCCTTGGGGAAGAGGGGACAAGAGAGCGGAGTCTCAATTCAAGTCACTCTAACGCCCCGG
>JAYUGD010000476.1:0-13529 GCA_043767785.1 Zavarzinella sp.
GGCTCGGCGACCCAGCCCGTGAACGGTTCAAGACGGCGGACTTCCTCCGGCGTCTCGACGTAAAACGGCCCGTGATCGACGCCGATCACGGGCGCGACCGTCTCGGGGTTAGGTAAATCAGGCATCGGTTTCTCAGGGTCGGACGGCCGAGGGCCGTGTCACCATATGAATTCTCTCGGCGGGGAACCGGGTTTCCCGATTCTCGCCTTGACACCCTGAAACGGCGTTCCTAAGAAGCGGTTACGAACGGGAACCCCGGCCGCAGTTGGGTGCTTGGGCGCGGGAATTCTCAGTGACCCGCCGACCCGAAATGGTGACGGCGGCCCGGCGGGTTTACGAAGGAGTTTCGCCGCGAAACTCCCGACAGGCACGGAAAATTCACGGACTCTGTTTTGTCAGGAGGATGGTATCCATGAACGGCCGCACGAAATTGTTGCTGGCGGGGCTTGCCGAAGCCGGAGTCTACCCGGCCCCGGCCGGCCGCAGCCGTCCGCTCGATTGTCCCGCCCCCCGGCTCGCCCGCGACGAGGACGAGGACGCGGTGGAAGAGGGTGACGACGCGGACGACGATGACGATGACGATGACGAAGAAGACGACGATTTGGACAACGACGACGACTTGGACGACGACGACGACCTGGACGACGACGAGTTCGACGACGACGATTTTGACGACGACGAGTTCGACGACGACGATGACGAACTGGACGACGACGAATTCGGCGACGATGACGACGACGACGATGACGACGATGACGACGATGACGCGGCGGAGGAAGAGGAAGAAGAAGACGAGATTTGACCCGGCGATAGAATGACGGACGCCCCGGTGGCGGCGCGTCCCGCACCGTGCCGTGTTTTTCCTTGTGTTTCGGAATCCCACCCATGCCGGAAGCCCGGCCCGATTTGTCCGTCACCCCGTGGGCGACTTCCCCGGTGGCCCGCTGGGTCGGGCGCCACTGGGCGCGGTGGAATTACGCCCGCCGCGTCGAGCCGGTCTGGCTCGAAGAAAATGACCTCACCGTCCCCGTCCGCGATTTGCCTCCGGCCCTCGACGGCCTCACCGTCGCGCACCTGACGGACTTCCACACAGGCCCGCAACTGCCGTCGGAATACCTCCGCGAAGTGGTCGATCGCACCAACGCCCGGCGGCGCGACCTCGTCGCCCTGACGGGCGACTACGTCCATTCGGGGTACGAGTCGGTCGCCGCCGCCGCCGCCGCCCTCGGCCGCTTGACCGCCCCGCTGGGCGTGTTCGCGGTCTTGGGCAATCACGACTTCTCGGTGCGCAACGCGCTCGGGTTTCGCCGGCACCGTGGGCTGCACCAAGCGGTGGCGGAGGCGTTGACCGCCCACGGCATCCGCGTGCTGCGAAACGAAGGGGTTTTGCTCGGCCGTGGGCCGGCGGTCATCGGGGTGGCGGGGATCGACGACCTCTGGTCCCGCGAGTGCGAACCCGCCAAGGCCTTGCGCGACTTCCCGCCGGACGTGCCGCGGGTGGTGCTGGCCCACAACCCGCGGACGGCCGAACTCTTCGCTGGCCTGCGCGGCGACCTAATGTTGAGCGGCCACACGCACGGCGGCCAAGTGAATTGGCCGGGCGTGGGTCGGGTCTTCTTGGGGCGCAAGGCCCGGCGGATGGCGGCTGGCTTGCACCAACACGAATTGGTCCCGGTCTACGTCAACAAGGGCGTCGGCTTCGGCTGGCGGTTCCGCTTCGGCGTCCGCCCGGAAATCGCCTTTGTTCGCCTGACCCGAGCGGGGTCATAAGCCCAGCACGCTCTTGTACGTTTCCTCATTGAACCCCACCATCATCGTGTCCCCAACGAAAGCCGTCGGCGCACGCAGATTGCCCGTCGGCCCGATCAGGACGGCCAAAAGGTCATCGTCGGCCGGTGTCTCATTCTGCAGGTCGAACGAAACCACCTTTTTCCCACGCATGGCGATGACACGCTTGGCGGTTTTCGCCAGTTCCAGCGCGGCCGCCGGCCCGATGCGCTCCTTGGACGCTTCTTTCATCTCCGTGATCGTCACGCTACCAGCGGTCGCCAGGTAGCCGTGGGCCTTTTGACACGTCGTGCACGATTTCCGGTTGTACATCCAGTCGATTTTCTTGGCCATTGCGGCGCCCCCTCAGTTTTATCCCACGGCGGGAAGCATCACACCAAACATAGCGGATGACGCCAGCGCCGCGTCGGAACTTTCGCCCCGGCCGTGATTTGTGTGCCATCCTTGAGGTGTTGGAAACGGGAAATATCGCTTAAAACGTGTCCCCGGACTCGTCCTGTGCCCGAGCAGGTCGAGTCTCGAAACCTGACCTTTCCGGCAATTTGCTAATTTGGGTACAATCTCAACATTGACGGGCACGACTCGGCCACACGGAGCCGACACCCCCTCGGGGGATTGTCGGGTAGTCAACACATGCAGGTTCAATCGTTCCAGCCATCGACCGGCCTGTTGCCGTCGGGGACCGCCGTCAGTCCGTTCGGCGCCGACCCGCGGATCGCGGTGCCCGCCGGCCCAGCGCCGCTCCCCCCGAGTCTGTTCGCCATTCTCCTCCAAGAGATCGGCAAGCGCAAGACGTTGCTCGTGGTGTGGTTGATCGTCACGGCCGCCGTCGGCGCGGCGTTGATTTTCAAGTACGCGAAGCCGCTGTACCGGGCCGAAGGAAAGCTCTCGTACATCCCCAACTACCGCAGCGGGATGCGGCCGCTCTACAACCCGCCCAACATCCAGACGATGACGCAGATCGTCAAGACGATGGACTCGCCCGAGCGCGTCCGCGAACGACTGATGCCCGGCGTCCCCAAGGAAGAGTTCGCCAAGAACCTGCACGTCGATGTCTCCAAAATGTCCGAGTTCTTGGACGTCTCGTTCGACTGGACCGACCCGGAGGCGGCCGCGCAAATCGCCAACGCCATTATGGACGAGTCAATCGTCTCTTTCGAAAAGTACCGGCAGACATCGATCAAGGAAAAGGCGGCCGAGGTGAAGCTCGACTACACCCGGGCGATGGCCGACCTCCAGCGGGCCAAAGACGATTACCAGAAAGCCCACAGCGTTAAAGGCGTCGTCGATTTAAAGTCGGAGATCGAAACCGCCCGCTCCGCCGTAATGGAAGAGGAGCGGAACCTCCAACTCGCCCGCCGGACGCAGTCCACGCTCAAGACGGAAATCGCCTTCCTGAAGAACCGGCGGGACAACCCCACGCCGACCACGGACCGTGGCATTGATGAGTCGTTCACGCCAATCTTGCAAGTCCTGATGAACGAACTCGCGCAGAAAACGCAGACGGTCCAAATCTACACGGCGGCGAAATTCCGCCTCCCGCAATTGCAACAAGAAGAAGAGCGGACGCGGGTGTTGACCCAGCGCGGCGTGTACCCAGTGAGCGAGTATCAGAAGGTTTTGGTCGACTTGAAATCGACGGAGGCCATTGTCAAGCAGAATGACGAGGCGGATGTCCTTCGCGCTGCGATGCAGGTTCAGTACGACAAGCTCAAAAAGGGATTGCTCGAAGGCAAGCCGATCCGCCTCGGGAACAACGTCGAGTTGGACAAGGCCGAGAAGGACTTGAACACAATGCCCACGACCATCAAGGCGATCGAGGACGACATCAAGGAAAAGCAGGTCGCCCTTAATAATCTGTTGGCCCTCCAGCGCGTTCTGGGGCCGAAAGAGGAAGAAATCGGCCTCGTGCGCGCCCGCGTCACGGAACTCTCCGCGCAAATGACGGACGCCGAACACCGCGGCAAGGACCCGAACGCCGACGACTTGAAAGTCCACACGCCGGCGACAACCGGGGGCGGCCCGTACGCGACGAACATCCCGAAGATGGCCGCTGCGGTGCTGGGCGTCTCCGCCATGATCTTCCTCGGCTACATCGCGTTGTTCGCCATGCCCCGGCTCATGGCCGGCCAGCCGACCGCGGTCGTCGCCGCCCCCGCGCTCCCGCGGGCCGTGTTGGCCGTGGTTCCCGTCGTCACCCCGGCGCCGGCCGCGGCGAGTCTCGCGGGAAACCGGCCGGCGAGCTTTCCCGTCAGCCAATCCCCGGCGACGCCGGCCGTCGCGGAGAAGCCTGTCATCCAACTGATGCCCCGGCCTGCCGACGCGGACATCATGATCCCGTTGGACTCGTCGACTCAAATCAGTCTGGCCGCCGCGACCGTGACGCCGCCCCCCAAGGCCGGCTTGAAGTTCAACGATTTGTCACCGGCCGCCGCCAACACGGTCACGCTGCCCCCGCCGCCGGCCGCCATTCCCGTCGCCCCCCAACAGCAAACGCCGGCCGCCCGAACGGCATTCCCGGCCGAGCCGGTGCCCATGAGCCAAGCCGTGTTGGCCTTGGCCGAGCGCATCACGCAAGAAGGCGTGGACCGCGGCAGCATCGTCCTGTTCGCCCCGACGCAGGAACAACTGCAAGTCACGTCGCTCATGGGCGACCTCGGCAAACACCTGTGCCAGGAGGGCAGTCGCGTGCTGGTGTTCGACGGCCGGGCGACGGCCGAGACGCCCGCGTGGGCCGGCCCGAACGGCTCGGCCGTCTCCGCCCGCGTCGAAGGATACTTGGACGGCCGGTCGGAGGCGACGCACTGCTTCATCCCGACGGCCTTGAAGAATGTGGAATACTCCCGGGCCGACCTGTCAAACCGGGTGAGCGGCGTGATGTCCGCCCACCGCTTCCGGCAACTCGTCGAAGAAATGCGGGAGCGGTACTCGCTGGTGCTGATGGTCGCCCCGCCGATGGCCCTCGACGGGAACGACCCTCTGCTGGCGACGCTGGCCGAGGGCTTGGTCATCGTCACCGAAAGTTCGGCCCCGCCGAATCAGATCAAGGCCTACATCGATCACTTGGCCGAACATATCCCCGCCCCGGTGTACGGTGCCCTGTCCGTGCCCAAGGCTTGAGCAGGGATGAGGGATGAAGGATGAGGGATGAACGACGGTCACACTTCGCGACATCTCCTTCCCTCATGATCTCGGTTTTCTTTCAACCCTCATCCTTCATCCCTCATCCTTCAAAATGCGGACCTTTCGCTCCCTCCGGCACCGCAACTACCGCCTGTATTTCATCGGGCAACTCGTCTCGCTGATCGGGTCGTGGACGCAGATGACCACGCTGATGTGGCTCGCTCACAAGCGGACGGACACGGCCCAGTGGCCCGCGTTCTTGGTGGCCATGCAAATCGGCCCCACGTTTCTGTTCGGGGCGTTCGGCGGGGCGCTGGCCGACCGCGTGCCGAAGCGCCGGCTGATCGGCGTCACGCAGTCGGGTTTCCTCCTCGCGGCCCTCGCGCTGATGGGGCTGTACTACGCGGACGCCCTCTCGCTTTGGGCGATGCTGGGCATCATGTTCTTCCACGGGTGCGTGCAGGCCATCGACTTGCCGGCCCGACTTGCCTTCGTCCCCGGCTTGGTCCCGCGGGAAAACCTCGTCAACGCGGTCGCCCTGAACTCACTGCTGTTCAACACGGCCCGCGCCGTCGGCCCGGCCATCGCGGGATTCCTGCTCCAAGTCGCCGGGCCGGGGCTGTGCTTCTGCGTCAACGCGGTCAGCTATTTGGCC
This sequence comes from Zavarzinella sp., assembly GCA_043767785.1. GTDB lineage: Bacteria > Planctomycetota > Planctomycetia > Gemmatales > Gemmataceae > Zavarzinella. Next base: position 5,567 of record JAYUGD010000476.1, read on the forward strand.
GTACTGCTGGCCTTGGCGTGGATGACGTTGCCGCCGGAAGAACCTGTCCCCGCCGTCCGCACGCCGGGGGGCGGCTTCGGCGTGCTGGCGCGGGACAGACGGCTCTTGGCGCTGGTGTTGGTCGCCGGTCTCGCGGCCGTCGGCGGGTGGCCGCTGTTGGCCCTGTTGCCGTCGTTCGCGTCCCAAGTGCTCGGCCGGGCCGAGGACGGCTACAGCATGATGTTGAGCGCCGTGGGGGGCGGGGCGCTGTTGGCGGCCCTGACGGCGGCGACCTACGGCTCCGAGGTCCGGCGGCGGCGACTGCTCTTCGGCGGGCTGTGCCTGGTGGCGCTGGCGTTGACCGGCATGGCCGCGGCGACGGAACAGTGGATGGCGCTCGGCGCGTGCGCCGTCTTCGGGTACGGGATGATTTTGTTCTTCGCCACGGGGCAGTCGGCCGTCCAACTGAGCGTGCCGAATCACGACCGCGGGAAAGTGATGGGCGTGTGGGCAATGATGTTGAGCGCGGGCGTGCCGATGGGCAACCTCGTCTTCGGCCCCGCGGCTGACGCCTTCGGTTTGACGCGCGTGTTACTCGTGCAAGCGGCCACCGTGACGGTGGCCGCCGCGATCATCCTGATTTGGAAAGTGCGGTAGCGCGGGCCGCGTCACACGCGGCCCGCGCCGTTTAATCGGCGCTCATGCCGGCCGCGGCGGTCCGCATGGCTTCCAGGAAGGCGTGGCCGATGGGGGCGAGGTCCAAGTCGTCATTGCCGGCCTTTGTCCGCGAGATCGCCTGCCATTTCATCATGGGGGAGAGCTTGGCGGGCAGCGGCCGGACGACCAATTTATGGCTGTCCGGCAGGGCGGAGCGGGGCAGGAGGCCGACGCCTTGGCCGTCCTTGACGTATTCCAGCAGCGTCGCCGCCGGGCCGACTTCGGCGATGATGTTGAGCCGGTCGCCCAAGCCGGCCTCCCGGCAGCGGCGGTCGAATTCGATCCGGAGCGGCTGGCCTTGCGGCGGCACGAGCAACGGGAGCCGGGCGACGGCTTTCGGCGTCGGCTTTTCCTCGCCGTCCCCGAACAAGCTGTCCGTCTTGGCGACCAAGACCAGCGGGTCTTCCCACAGGGTCTCGATGTGCAGCGGCCGGTGGGCGATGTCCCAAATCTCCCCCTCGGCCATGCGGACGGCGGCCAAGTCGAGCGACCCGTTGGCGACGCCCTCGACGCGCTCCCGCGCCGGGCGCTGGGACACGCGGACCGACTCGGCCGGGTGTTCCTTGCGGAAGGCGGCCAGCGTCTTCCGGACGAAATTGCCCGCCAACGTCGCCCCGCACCCGAGGACGACGGCCGGCCGCTCCTCGTCGATGTTCTCGGCGAGCAACTTGTAGCGGTGCACCAGTTCCTCGGCGGCCGGCAGCACGCGCCGGCCCTCCTCGGTGATGATCCACGTCTTGCCGACGCGCTCGATCCACGGCTTGCGGAGAATGCGCCCCGCGTGCTGCAGGAAGGCGAGCCGCTTGCTCATGGACGGCTGGTTGATGCGCAGGATCTCGGCGGCCAACGTCGCATCACCTTCCGTGCGGATGATGGTGACGAAGGTGCTCAACAGTTCGGGGGACAGACTTGCGGGCCGTGGCATAGCGGTTTCGTTCCGGGCGACAGGGTGTTTAACTACGGGCGAACGGCGTTAGGGCGGGCAGGCGCGCCCCATCTATCGTGGGACAAATTTTTCAGTCGCGGTGTCTCAGGGGAGGGGCGGTGGGGATGCGTTCCCTAGAACAATTCACTGCCTGAAACAGAGTTACGCCGACTGGTGAAAATTCTCCATTCAATTAACTTAGCATAGTGTGGGGTTCTTAGACCAACAAAAATTTTTGACCGACCTGTAAATTTCTTAATGCCCTTCCCGCCGATAGGACGCCCCCGCATGGCCGCCCCGCTGCTCGACCCCGATTTCTTGGCCCGACTCCAACGGCTGGAGATCGTCTCGCGGAAAATCTTCCTCGGGAAAACCAAGGGGGAACGGCTCAGCCGGCGCAAGGGCCAGAGCGTGGAGTTCGCCGATTTCCGGGCGTACACGGTGGGCGACGACTTGCGATTTTTGGACTGGAACCTCTTCGCCCGGCTGGACCGCTTGTTCCTGCGCCTGTTTCTCGAAGAAGAAGATTTGCACGTTTATCTGCTCGTCGATAACAGCCTGTCCATGGGCTTCGGCTCGCCCACCAAACTGCACTACGCGAAGCAAGTGGCCGCCGCCCTGGGCTTTGTCGGGCTGTGCAACATGGACCGGGTGGTGGTCGAAAGCTTCAACGACCGCCCGACCGGGCCGCCGCCGCTGCGCGGGCGGCGCACGTTCTGGCGGCTGACGAGTTTCTTGGACGGCCTCGAGCCGGCGGGGGCCGGCGACTTTACCGCCGCCCTGAAAACGTTCAGCATGAAGGCGAGCGGCAAAGGAGTGGTGGTGGTCCTGAGCGACTTCTTGGACAAGGGCGGCTACGAGGCCGGCTTGCGCTACCTCATGGCCCGCAACATGGACGTGTACGCCATCCACATTTTGTCCGGCGAAGAAGTGGACCCGCCGATGACGGGAGACTTGAAACTGACCGACGCGGAAGACGGCGACTTGGCCGAAGTGACGATGAGCGCCCCGTTGCTCAAGCGGTACAAGGCCACCTTGGCCGCCTTCCGCGGCGGCATGCAGGACTTTTGCACCCGGCGGGGGATCAGTTACTTGTTCACCACCACGCAAGTACCGTTCGACCGCTTGGTGTTGGGCTATCTCCGGCAACGCGGGCTGGTGCGGTAAGCAGCGGTCAGCCCCCACTTGATCGGGTCTGGCAAATTTTTCTGGCAAAGGGTCCATGCCGGAATTGTCTTGATCCCGGAGGGATCGCAGCCATTAGCCCCGGGTCGCCGCGGCGGCGCACCCGGGGACACAAGTCACCCCACCACCGACCCCGGAGGGGTCGCAGGGATCGGCCTGTCTCCGGCTCTGCGACCCCTCCGGGGTCGGTTGGGCGGGCGACCCGGCTTTCCCCGGGTCGTGAAGTACGACCCGGGGCTAATGGCTGTGATCCCTCCGGGATCGAAAACCCGCCGTCTCGCGAACGGATGACGTAAATGGGCGACGCCAGAAAAATTTGGCACTTCCCCCGTTATCTTTTTTCAAAATTCGCAAGCCCATCTGACCATTGACGATTGCGGCCGGTCGCCTACATTGGTTTTTTCCATTTTGAACCCCATGGCACTTGAGCCGATGGACGATGTGATTCGCAAGGCGGAAGCCCTCGTCGAGGCCTTGAGCTACATTCGCCGATTCCGCGACCGCCTCACGGTGGTCAAGCTCGGCGGCAGCGCCATGGAGGAGCCGGCCGCCTTGCGGGCCACGCTGCAATCCGTCGTCTTCCTCGAAACGGTCGGGCTGCGGCCGGTACTGGTTCACGGCGGCGGCAAGCCCATCGACCGGGCGATGGCCGCGAGCGGCCTCGTCCCCCTCAAAATTCAAGGCCGCCGGTACACGGACGACGCCACGCTTGGCATCGTCGTCTCCGTCCTCACGGAGGACGTGAACGCCGGCATCGTCCGGCAAATCCGCGACTTGGGCGGGCGGGCGGTGGGACTGCACACCGGGACGCTGCAAGCCTTGCACGGTGAGCGGCTGACGCTCCCGAACCCGGGCGGCGCGCCGGTGGACCTCGGCCGCGTCGGGCAAGTGACGCGCGTGGACGCCGGCCTGATCGGCGACTTCGCCAACGCGGGCGTGGTGCCGGTGATTCCCTCGCTGGCCTACGACGCGGACGGCGGGTGGCTGAACGTGAACGCGGACACGGCGGCGTGTGCCGTCGCGGCCGAACTCAAGGCGGCCAAATTTGTCATGCTGACCGACACGCCGGGCATTCTGCGCGACCCGAAGGATTCCGCCACGTTGATTGAACACCTCGATTCGGCCGAGTGCCGCCAGTTGGTGGAGGACGGCGTGATCGACGGGGGGATGATTCCCAAAGTGGAAGCGTGCTTCGAGGCGCTGCGGGCGGGGGTCGGCAAAATTCACGTGATCGACGGCCGCCGACCTTACTCCCTGTTGTTGGAGATTTTCACGGACAAGGGCGTCGGCACGGAAATCGTCCTCTAAGGCCGCGAACCGGCGGCCTGACACGCCGCTCCGTTCCGCTGTTTGTCGCCCGTTTCGAGAAGTGAGCGCTCATGACATCGAACGACGTCGTCGCCAAGTTCCAACAGTACGTGATCGGCAATTACACGCGCTACCCGGTGTGCCTGACCCGCGGCGAAGGCTCCCGCGTGTGGGACGTGGAAGGCAACCGGTACTTGGACTTCTTCCCCGGTTGGGGCTGCGGCCTGCTGGGGCACTGCCCGCCGCGCGTCGTGAAGGCCGTCCAAGAGCAAGTCGCCCGGCTGATCCACGTGCCGAACACGTGGTACACGGAGGCCCAAGGGCTGCTCGGCGAGGCGCTGAGCACGCGGACGACGTTCGACGGCCGGGCATTCTTCTGCAACAGCGGGACCGAGGCCAACGAGGCGGCCATTAAGCTGGCCCGGTTGAACGGCCGCGGGACGGCGGCCAACGGCGGTGATCGGTACAAGATCATCACCATGCACAACGGTTTCCACGGCCGGACGATGGGGGCGCTGAGCGCGACGGCCCAGCCGAAATACCACGCGGGCGTCGGCCCCATGCTGCCGGGCTTCACCTACGTCCCCTTCGGGGACTTGGACGCCGCCTCCCGGGCCGTCGATGCCGAGACGGTCGCCGTCATGGTCGAGCCGATCCAAGGGGAGGGGGGCGTGAACGTCCCGCCGCCCGGCTACTTGGAGGGGCTGCGGGAACTGTGCGACCGCTACAAGTTGCTGCTCATCCTCGACGAAGTGCAAACCGGGATGGGGCGGACGGGGAAGTGGTACGCCCACCAGCACTGGAACGTCAAGCCGGACATCGTGACGCTGGCAAAGGCCGCGGCCGGCGGCGTCGCCTTGGGGGGCTTGCTCGCCAAGCCCGCGGTGGCCGAGAAACTAAAGCCCGGCACCCACGCCGCCACGTTCGGCGGGAACCCCCTCGCCTGCGCGGCGGCGCTGGCGACCATCGAAACGATTGAGCAGGACGGCCTCCTCAAACGGGCCACGCACGTCGGCGAGAAGTTCGCGGCCCGCTTCGCCGCCCTGAAAGACCGCAGCCCGCTGGTCCGCGAAATCCGGGTCAAGGGTGCGATGATCGGCGTGGAACTGGCCGCGGACGCCGCCCCGGTCGTCGCCGAGTGTCTCAAGCGAAAACTGCTCATCAACGCCACGCACCAGACCGTAATTCGCCTGCTGCCGGCCCTGAACATCTCGGACGCCGAGATCGATGAAGGCTGCGACATCATTGACGACGTCGTCTTGGCCATGAAGTGACAGCGACCTTGGTTAGGCATCCCGAACGCGATTGAAGTCAACCCTATGCGGCATTTTCTCACGGTCATCGACCACCCCGCGGAAGTCCTCCGCCACCTGCTCACGGAAGCCCACAGGCTCAAGGCCGAGGTGGCGGCCGGCACGTTTACGCCGACGCTGAAGAACAAAGTGGTCGGCTTGGTGTTCGAAAAGCCGTCCCTTCGCACCCGCGTCAGCTTCGAGGCCGGGGTGGCCCAACTCGGCGGGACGAGCCTGTTCCAAGCCGGCGGGGAAGTGGGCTTGGGCGTCCGCGAGACGCTGGCCGATTTCGCCCGCACCATGTCGCAGTACGTCAACGCCATCGTCCTGCGAGTGTTCAAACAGGAAACCGTGGTCGGCGTCGCCGCGGCGGCGACCGTGCCGGTTGTTAATGGGCTGTCAGACACGTCCCACCCGTGTCAGGCGATGGCGGACCTGCTCACGGTCGAGGAGTGCTTCGGCGACTTGAACGGCCGGACGGTCACGTTCATCGGGGACGGCAACAACGTCGCCCGGTCCCTGGCCGTGGCGTGCGGCAAACTCGGCGTGCGGTTCGTGCTGTCGTGCCCGCCGGGGTACGGGTTCCCCGCCGACTTCGCGGAGAAGTACCGCACCCGCGTCGGCGGGTCATTCCCCCAAGAAGTGCGCGACCCGGCCGAGGCCGTCAAGCGGGCCGACGTGATTTATACGGATGTCTGGACCAGCATGGGCCAAGAAGCCGAGCGCGACCGCCGCGTGCGCGAATTCGCCGCTTACCAAGTCAACGCGGCCCTCGTGGCCAAAGCCCCGGCCCATGTGAAAGTATTGCACTGCCTCCCGGCGCACCGCGGGGAAGAGATCACGCATGATGTGATGGAAAGCCCCGCGTCCGTCGTGTTTCAGCAAGCCGGGAATCGGATGCACGCTCAAAAGGCCATTTTGGAATGGCTGCTCGCCAAAAACTGATTGCTCACCCGTGCTTGTGTCAGATGGACACGGATTTGTTGATCCGCAAGATACGATCCGTTTTGCCTATACACAAACGGTTTCACGGCCGAATGCCCATTTTTACCCAAATCGGTCGCGCGCAATGGCAGTGAAGTTGGCAGAGCTTCACAATTCGACACGAATGCGGGAATCCACCGGCGGAAAGGCTCTAATCGAGACTAATTATGAGGCAATCGTTTCGGACAATTCCGGCGTGCTGTCGGCCGACGGGTCAGGGCGGTCCAACACTTCCCGCACCTTCTTCGACAAGCTCGACAAGGTAAACGGCTTCTGCAAGAAGTCGCAATTCTGCTGACTGACGCCGTTGCGGATGACCGCGTCGTCCATGTAGCCGGACATGTAGATCACCCGCATCTCGGGGCGGTCTTCGGCCAAACGGGTCCGTAACGTGCTGCCGCTCATGCCCGGCATAACCACGTCGCTCAAGAGCAGGTCGATGGCCCCGTCGTAATCCGCGGCCACCCGCAAGGCGTCGTCGCCGTTCACGGCTTGGAGGACGTGGTACCCGCGGGCGAGCAACGACTGAACGGTCAGGGCGCGGACGCCGTCTTCGTCCTCGACGACCAGCACCGTTTCCTCGCCGCCCCTGCCGTCGTCCGACGACGGCGCGGAGGACGGCCGGATAGCTTCCTGACACACGGGGAAGTAGAGCCGGAACGTCGATCCGCCGCCGGGCTTGCTCGACACTTGGATGAACCCGCCGCTCGCCTCCATGATGCCGTACACCATCGCGAGGCCGAGGCCCGTCCCTTGGCCGACCGGCTTGGTGGTGAAGAACGGCTCGAACAGGCGGTCCAACGTGGCCTTGTCCATGCCGTGGCCCGTGTCCCGCACGCTCACGCGCACATACGTCCCGGCCCGGGCGTTGGGCACGGAGCGGACGAGGTCGCCGTCCACCCGCATTTCCCGGGTTTCGACCGTCACTTCGCCGCCGTGGGGCATGGCGTCGCGGGCGTTGACGACGAGGTTCATCAACACCTGCTCCACCTGCCCGGCATCGACGCGGACCCGCCCGAGGCTGGCCGCCGTCAAGGTTGTCAGCCGGACATTTTCGCCGATCAGCCGCTGGAGCATGGCGACTAAGTTTTCCACGAGGTCGTTCATGCACACCACGCGCGGCTGCAACACGGCCTTGCGGCTGAACGCCAGCAATTGCCCGGTCAGGTCCGCCGCCCGGGCGCCGGCTTTGTGAATTTCGTCAACCAAGGCGACCCCGCCCTCACGCACCCCGTTGGTGGCGTGGAGCAGTTCGCAGCACCCGTTAATCACCGTCAGCAAGTTGTTGAAGTCGTGCGCCACTCCGCCGGCCAAGTGGCCGACGGCGTCCATCTTTTGGGCGTGCCGGAGTTGTTCTTCCAGTTTCTTCTGGGCGCTGATGTCGGTCATCACGGCGACGAAGTGGGTCAGGCGGCCGCCGTCGGTGATCGGGGCGACGCTGAGGGCGTTCCAGAACGCGGACCCGTCTTTCCGGTAGCTGAGCGTCTCGACGAAACACGGCTTGGCCGCCTGAAGCGCGTCCCGGACGGACGCCACTGTCTGCGGGTTCGTGTCCTTCCCATGCAGGAACTCC
>JAYUGD010000477.1:0-1732 GCA_043767785.1 Zavarzinella sp.
CAGTCACCGAAAGGCATTATCCGCGGACACGGGTGACGGCCTCGGGACGCGCTCCGCTGCGCAAAGCCTCCGCGTCGCGGCTAACAAGGCGGCTCATACTCAAAACCGGAATCCCCTCACCCGCAGCCGCACTCCAACAGGGTGACATTTTCCGCCGGAATCACGGCGCATTCGCCGGCCTCGGCGGGGATCAGCCACACGTCGCCCGGCCGGACGGCAAAGTGTTGGCCGTCCCACGTCAGGGCCGCGTGGCCTTCCAACCCGACGACCGCCCGGCACTCGTTTGACTGGCCGACCCGGAAGGGCCGGTCGGTGTGCCAGCGGGCCAGCGAGAAGTATTCCGAGGCGATGAGCGACTCGCGGGGGGTCTTCGCTTGGCGGGCGGTGGGCCGGCACGGGCCGAGCGTGTCGTCCACGCAGGCCAGGCCTTTTTCGACGTGGAGTTCGCGCGGCTGGCCGGTCTTCGGGTCGATGCGGTTCCAGTCGAACAGCCGGTAGGTGATGTCGCTGGACTGTTGAATCTCGAACAACATCACGCCCGCCCCGATGGCGTGGACAGTGCCAGCCCGCAGGAACAGGCAGTCGCCCGGCTCCGGCGTGAGCGCGTGCAGCAGCGGTTCCAAGGTGCCGGCGTTAATGGCGGGCCGCAGGTCGGCCGTCGTCACGCCGGGGGCGAGGCCGGCATAGAGCTTGGCGCCGGGGTCGGTCGCCAGCATCACCCACGCCTCGGTCTTCCCCACGCCGGCACTGCATGGCTCGTGCTTTTTGGCCCCGTCGTCGTCCGGGTGGACTTGCACCGAGAGGGGCTTGGCGGCGTCGATGAACTTGAGCAGCAGCGGGAACCGCTTGGTCGCCGCGTGGGCCGGGCCGAGCAGCTTTTCTGGCGACCGCTCCATGAGTTGCCGGAGTGTTTGCCCGGCGGCCGACCCCTCGACGATTTCGCTGTGGCTGTCCCCGTGGTCGCTGAGGACCCACGCCTCGCCGGTCGCCTCCGCGGACGGGTCTTCGCCCAGCCACGGGCGCAGGCGCGTGCCGCCCCAGATCGCCGGCTTGAACAGCGGGCGGAGGCGGAGCGGCGACAACAAGTCCACGGGCATGTGCTTGCGGTGAGGAAGGCCCCCGGCCGATTGGGGGGCGTGCGTGGCGGCCGATGGGGACATCCTACCTCCGGCCCCGCCGCGCGGCCCGATTTCCGCGCCTTTTCGGGGCGACGCGCGGGGGCTACTGACATCCGAATCGGCCCCCGAAAATGGTAAACTTTACCCAATCCAACTGCTTCCGAAGACGGAGTTTACAATGGTTGCCACCCTATCCCCCAAACGGCCTTTTACCGCCACCCTGCCGGGGCCGGACCGCAAGCGCAAGCCGAGCGCGTACTGCTTCCGCGTGACGTACCGCAACCCCCGGCCCCAAGAACCCGGCTGCGTGATGACGTGGAACGTCGCCGGCGGCCGGACGCCGTACCAGATCGCCCTCGAACGGGTGAACGACCGCGAAATCCACTGGCATTGCACCTGCGCGGATGCCGTCTACCGCGGCGACCGCAACCCGTTTTATGTGTGCAAACACGTCCACGCCCTGCAATGCGGCCGCTGGAATTAAGCACGAATACGTCTTGGTTTTCGCCCCAACGGGGCGGAGGAAAATAGCCAGGGGCGGCTTCCGCCCCTGGTCGAGATCGCCACCCATTTTTCTTGGCCCCAACGGGGCGCCGGTCACACAACCGGCGCCC
>JAYUGD010000478.1:0-5098 GCA_043767785.1 Zavarzinella sp.
CCCCTGCAATTTAGCCTGGAACATTCCCGGCCTCCTTTCCCCGTCCGACGAGTTGATTGACATCGCTTTGTTTTGCCGTCCGATCCCCCAACCGGACGGCCCCCCGCATGTTGGCCCGCCGCCGGGCGGCGGCGCGGACACCGTCCGCGCACGCCCCCCGGGCCGGGTGAGATTGAATGCGGTCGCGGAATAACCGCCCGGCAAACGCGGGTCAAGGCGGTTTGGCCACATTTGGCCCCGTTCTGGCGAAGTTTTGTGCGTCGGCGCCTGCCAAGCCGAGGGAATGGGTTCCTTCCGACGGCTGCGGGTGGGCGGCAAGACGGGCGGGCAAACACGACGGGAGGCGCAGGGCGGGCGGGGACTCTCGAACTGCTTTACTGCGGTTGCGCCGTCCCGGTTTTCCGTTTGCAACGACTTGCGTTGCCTATATCATCCACATGCAAGTCGTTCGGGGGCACGGGAGAGAACACCATGAGCTTTAAGATGGACCGCGTGCACGTTTGGGGGGTGGAAGTCAAGGACGAGCCGGGCGGGGTGGCCAACAAGTTAACCCTGCTGGACGGAGCCGGGGCCGACCTCGAATACGTGTACACGCAACGCTACGCCGACCGGCCGGGCTACGGCACGCTGTGCGTCGCCCCCATCGTCGGGATGGAGCAAATGAAGGCCGCGAAGGCCGTCGGGCTGAACGAGGTGAGCGACCACATCGTCATGCGCGTGGAAGGCGACAACACGGCGGGCTTGGCCCACCGGCTTAAGCATGCGTGGGCCGGGGCCGGCATCAACCTGCACGGGGCCATCCTCACGGTGATCGGGTCCAAGTTCGTGGGGTACGTCACCTTCGATTCGGTGGCCGACGCGAACCGGGCCGCCATCATCTTGGCCGACGTGGGGTACGCGAAAGTGCCGGCCAAGGGCCGGTAGCCAAGGGCCGGTAAAGCCCCGGCGACCAATCACCCCCAGATCGTCATCGAGACGGGCGCCGGGCCGCCGATTCGGGCCGGGCGCCGTGAGGATCGCGCGAATGCCCACCATCACCTGCCCCGAGTGCGGCGGCAAGTCGAAGTTCCCCGACGACAGCCCGCCGCGCCGCGTCAAATGCCCCGCCTGCGGGAAAGTGTTCCTTTCGACGGACGGGCTGGAAGGCCCTCCCTCCGGCCGGGCGCCGGCCGTCCCCGAGAAAAAAGCCGGCCGCTCCAAAGATAACCTCGACGTGGACGACGACCGCCCGACGCGCCGCCGGCGTGACGACGATGACGACGACCACGACGACCGCCGGGCCAGCCGACGGCGACGCGATGACGACGATGACGACGACCGCCGGCCGCGGCGGCGAGACCGGGACGATGACAACGACCGGGACGACGACCGACCAGCCCGAAAGCGCGACCGGGCCAAGGCTGACCTGACCGCTCTCGAAGGCCAGTTCAACCGCACCGGGCTGGCGTGCCTCATGTTGATGATCGGCGGCTGGGTGATCGTGGGCGGGCTGGGGTTGTCCGCGTTCCGCGTCTTCCTGACCATGTGCGGGTTCTCGGACAACACGGAAATTTTCGACATCATTGCCGGCATGTTGGGAGTCGCCGGGTGGCTCGCCGGCATGGTGGGCCTCGGCTTCGCCGTCTCCGGCCCGCGGGACCGCGGCGCGCTCGGATTGAGCATCGCGGCCGCCTGCTGCGGCCTCTTTCACTTGATGCTGATCATGATTATCCCCAGCACCGTGTACGGCGACCTGGGGGCCACCGTCGGCGCGGGCCGCTCCGGAATGGTGTGGGATAATTTTGTCTCGCAGTCGCGGGCCATCCCCACGTGGCTGTTCGACCTGATTGGCGGCAACAGTCAACGACACTACGGCTTTTTCCCGGCCCTGCCGCTGCTCGCCAACGTGGCGGAAGTGGGGCGGTTCGTCCTGCTCCTGTTGTTCCTCCGGTCCGTCATGCTGTGCGCCAAGGACCCCAAGCCGGCCCGCTTGTGCATGAAGACGGTGATCGGGTACGCCAGCGCCGTTGGGGGGCTGATCGTCTTGGCGGCCGTCCTCGGGATTATCTATCTGCTGGCGACGCCCACAGGGGCGAACGCGGACCGCAACGGCAAGCAGGCGAGTGAGACGATGATGCTCCTGTTCAAATTGGTCCAGTGCTTGGCCGTGGCCGGCCTGTTCACGTGGCTGTCGCTCGTCACCATGAAGATTAAAAACCGGATCGACTACCGGGCATGACCGCCGTCACCCAAGGGCTACAGCCGATGAAGTCCATTTATCTCACCGCGGGGTTGCTCATCATGGCCACACTCCCGGCCGCCGCCGAAGACCGCCGGGCGATGACTGTTGAGGACATGTTCAAGTTCAAGCGCGTCGGCGACCCGCAGATCAGCCCCGACGGCAAGTGGGTGGCGTGCCAGGTGGGTGAAGTAAAATTCGACGACAACAAGACAGTCACCAGTCTGTGGCTGATCCCCACCGACAAGGCAGTCCAGCCCCGCCGGCTGACGAACGCCGGCAAGAGCGACCGCCACCCGCGCTGGTCGCCGGACGGCACGACGCTCCTCTTCGAGTCCAACCGCGGCGGGTCCAACCAGCTTTGGACCATCGCCGTCAACGGCGGCGAGGCCAAACAGGTGACGACCATCGCCACGGGGGCCGGCAACGGCCTGTGGTCCCCGGACGGCGGCCGCATCGCGTTCGTCTCGGCCGTGGACCCGGAGTTGTCGGTATTGCCGTTCCTGGAGAGCGACGCGAAGAACAAGGCCAAGATGGAGGAGGCCGAGAAAAGCCCCGTGAAGGCCAAGGTGTTTACTCGGCTGTTTTACCGACACTGGGACGAGTACGTCGAGGGCAAGCGGCAGCACATTTTCGTGTGCAAAGCCGACGGCTCGGCCTGCCGGGACATCACGCCGCGCGACCGGGACGCCAACCCGACGAGTTCCACGTTCAGCGCCGGGGACGATTTCACCTTCACGCCGGACGGCAAGCACGTCGTCTTCACCGCCGCCCCCGCCAAAGACGAGGCGTGGAGCACGAACTACGACATTTGCCGCATCGCGCTGGACAACACCTTCGCCGACTGGACCGTGCTGGTCAAAGACAACGCGGCGGCCGACAACTCGCCCCGGTTCAGCCCGGACGGCAAACGGCTGGCGTGGCGGGCGCAGAAGAAAGCCGGCTACGAGGCCGACAAGTGGGACCTCATGGTCTCCGCCTGCGACCCGGAGGGGACGCTGACCGGGAAGGCGTGGAACCTGAGCGAAAAGCTCGACATTTCCGTCGGCGACATCGCGTGGACCGGCCCGGAAACCCTGCACGTCTTCGCGGACGAACTCGGCTCGACGGCGACCTACGAATTCAACGTGGACGGCCGGGCGACGCATTATGACGGCGGCCGGGGGATGTTCTCGGGCCTGCACGCGAACGGCACGGATTCGACGTTCGTGTTCCTGCGGTCCGCGCTGGCCCACCCGCCGGAAATCCTCATCGGCCGCAAGCCCCTGCGGCCGGGCGTGTTTAATATTGCCCCGCTGTACACGGCCAACGCGGACGTGTTGGCGGAGCTGGCCCTCAACAAGCCGGAGTCGGTGTCCGTCCCTGTCGAAGGGGGCAAGAAAATGCAGATGTGGATTCTGAAGCCCCCCGGCTTCGACCCGAAGAAGAAGTGGCCCGTCGCCTTCCTCGTCCACGGCGGGCCGCAAGGCGCGTGGGAGGACGGCTGGTCCAATCGCTGGAATCCGAGTCTGTGGGCGGCCCAAGGCTATGTCGTTGCCCTGCCCAACCCGCGCGGCTCGACCGGCAACGGGCAAAAGTTCGTGGACGAGATTTCCGGCGACTGGGGCGGGAAGTGTTACCGCGACCTCGTGGCCGGCCTCGATTACGTCGAGAAGCTGCCGTATGTGGACCAGGACCGCATCGGGGCCGCCGGGGCCAGCTTCGGCGGGTACATGGTGGACTGGTTCGCCGTGAACGACATCGCCAAGCGGTTCAAGTGCCTGATCTCCCACTGTTCCGTCTGGAACTTCGAGAGCATGTGGGGCACGACGGACGAACTATGGTTCGACGAGTACGAGCACGGCGGACTGCCGTGGGAAGTGCCCGGCAAGTACGCCGAGTTCAGCCCGCACAAGTTGGCGGGGAACCTCAAGAAGTTCAAGACGCCGATGCTCGTGGTCCACAACGACCTCGACTTTCGCTGCCCCATCGGGCAGGGGCACGAACTGTTCTCGGCCCTCCAGCGATCAGGCGTGCCGTCGAAGTTCGTCAACTTCCCGGACGAAGGGCACTGGGTGCTGAAGCCGAAGAACAGCGCGTACTGGCACAAGGAAGTGTTCGAGTGGCTGACCAAGCACGTCCCGCCGGGGGGGAAGTGAACGCCGTGCCCTGTCACCCGCGCCGGGGGGCCGCATGATTATCGTCCTCGGCCTGATCGCCATCCCAGTCCTCATCGCCATCAACGGGTGGTTCGTCGCCGTCGAGTTCGCCCTCGTCGCCCTCCGCAAGACGAAGGTGGAGGAGATGGTGCAGGCGAAGGTGCCCGGGGCCTTGTCCGTCCAGAACGCGCAGCTCCACCTCGACCGCAGCATCGCGGCCGCCCAACTGGGCATCACACTGGCGAGCATCGCCTTGGGCGCCATCGGCGAGAAAATTTTTGAACGACTGCTCGACCCGCTGTTCTTCTCCGTCGGCCTCGGCGACGACGCCTTCACGCGGCACACAATCTCCACAGTCTTCTCCATCGCGATCATCACCTACCTGCACGTGATCTTGGGCGAGCAAGTGCCGAAGATGTTCGCCATCCAGGCCCCCGACCGCGTGGCCCGGTGGACGGCCCGGCCGCTGAACATCTTCGCCGCCGCGACCAACCCCCTGCTGTCGCTGATGAACGTGACCGGCCGATTCCTCCTCAAGCGGCTCGGCATCACGGCCGGCGACGTTCACGGGCAAAGTCTGTCGCTGGAAGAACTGCGCATGATGGTGGACGACACGCAGCAGGCCGGCTTGCTGGGGACGGACCAAGCGATCTTCGTCAAGAATGTGTTCAAATTGACGGACAAGAAGGTGCGGGACTGCATGATCCCCGCGGACAAGATGGACGCCGTCGAGTTGCACACG
>JAYUGD010000479.1:0-1730 GCA_043767785.1 Zavarzinella sp.
GCTTCACACTGAGTTCGACGTAATCGCGCTGGTTCGGAGAAGACGAAATCGAATACGAGCGATTCATTCTCTCCCCGCCGATGTTCAGTGCGACGTTCAAAAACTGACCGGGAAGAAATGTGAACGGGAGTGCCCCGCCACCGGGCGAGCGGAGGCGGAAGGTTTTAATGTTGGGGGTTTCTCGGGCGATGCTCTCGATGCCGAGTTGACCGCGCCATTTCGAGGTCACTGGCAAAGCAGGAGTCGCAGTTGGCCCGGACGCACCAGTCGTTTCGGGTGGTCGAGTGGACGGGTAGGCCGTCGTTCGCGGGGGCGATGCCGCCCCTTCTGGCCCTGGTGGTGGGCCTCCTCCTGTAAACGGATCTTTGCCCCCCGGCGGTGAACCCTTGCCTTCCGGAGGCGGGGGTTCACCGCCTCCCCCTTCCGACGGTGGGGGCGATGATCCGGGCGGCGGGGATTTTGTGTCCGGTTCGAGTCGTCCAAAGAGGGCCGCAGCACGGCGCATCTTGAAGTAGTACATCAAGAGCATTGCCAACGCGAACGCGACCAGCAGCACCATCGTTATGTAGTGAAGAACAGACAGCCCGGACGAACCGCCGCGGGCCTCCACACCCTGCGGCGGCTGGAGGTTCATTTCACTCTTGAACCAGTGCAGGGCGACTTGGCGGGGCGGCTTGCCCTCGGCCAGGGCACGTCGGGCGGCCAACCCGCTCTCGAACCGCGCGACGGCCTCGCGCACCTGGTCGGTGGCGTCCTGCATGGCCGCGTAATCCTCGACTTCCGTTGCAGCAGCTAGCTTTTCCAGTCTCTCGGACAGTAGGGCTACCCCCGAGCGCATGCGCTCGTCCGCCTGACTCCGGACTTGCTCCCGCTGTTCGGTCGTGAGTTCCGGCAAACCCATCAGTGAGGGGTACAGGTCTTTTGGCGGTGGCACCCCCATCTTTTTCATCATGCCATCCATCATCCCTTCTATGCCACCACCGTCCTTGGCGGCGTCGTTCCCGGCTCCGCCGCTCATCGCGGCGTCCTTGTCGGCCGCAGGCATCGCGGGACCGTCTCCCTTGGGGTGATGCTTCGCGTGTTCGTCCGGCGACTGGCTGTAACCCGGAAGAGTCAACGCCAGTCCGACCGCGACGGCGAACGCGGCGAGCCGGGGCAAAGTTTTACGGGAGGGGGTCAAAAGGCTCATGTTCACGTCACCTCGACGAACCGGTTCATGGTGCCGAACGAGTTGGGCACGCACTTGGGGCAGCCGTGGTTGGCCGTCACGCAACCCGGCTCGCAACACCACTGGCCGTCCACGACGAACTTGTACTCGTGCCGACCTGGCAGCAGAGCAAGGGTAGCCGTCCACGTTCCGGTCGCGTCCCGTTTGAGCGGAGTCGCCGCCGGATCCCAATCGTTGAACGTCCCGGCCACTGTGACGGCTCCGGCCGCCGGGGCATGGCACGAAACCAGTGTTCCCGTCGCCTGCACGCGGGGACGAGGCGCAGTCTTGCTCATGAAATATTCCAGAGGTTCGGGGAAAGGCACCGGGGGTCACGGGGTTTTCGGAGGGGCGGCCGGAGCGGTCGTGGTCGCCTGCCCGATGAGGATCTTCCGCTGGTCGTCGGTCAGCACCTGAGCTGCTTCTCCAACCGACCGGATGAACGCCATCCGCTGATCCCCGCGGAGCTTTTCAACCTCCCGCACCTTGGCTTCGAGCTTGGCCGCGTCCGGTTGGTCCGCCG
>JAYUGD010000480.1:0-1727 GCA_043767785.1 Zavarzinella sp.
TGATCGACTACTCCGGGAGCATGACCCAGAAGTGGGACAAGGGGAACGGCAAGACGAAGCAGGACGTGGTCGTCAACTTGCTCCGCGACCTGCTGCCGAACCTGCCCGCCGGAACGCGGCTGAGCATTCGGCTGATGCGCCAGGCCGAAGGGACGCCGACCGAGAGCGGCCTCATCTTCGACTCGAAGGGGCCGCTCGGCGTGAACGGCCTGACCGCGGCCGAGCGGGAGGCGATTCTGTCCCGATTAGACGTCCCGCCGGACGGCCTGACGCCACTGGTCCGGACGATGAAACTGGCCGCCGAAGAGGACTTCCCGAAGAACTTCGACGGCGTCAAAACCCTGATCGTCGTCACGGACGGGGCCGACACGTCCCACATCAGCGACCTGGACATTGCTCAGCCCGTCCCCAAGGACAACAAACGCCCCACGGTCGAGGAGATCTTCCGGCACGCGGACGGCGGCGGCAAGAACAGCGACAGGCTGGCCCGGAAAGTGAACGCGGACGTCGAGCGGGAGTTCCGCGGGCTGAAGTCGTCGGTCCAGATGGTCGTCTTCGGCGCGGACGAATTCGAGCAGACGTTGGCGCTACGAATGTTCGGCCCGTTGGAGGATTTCGACGACGAGAACCGCGGCCGCGTCATCGTCGCCGCGGACGAGGGCACGCTGCGGCGCGAAATTTTGGAGTCCCTCCGCCCGCGGGTCAAGCTCCTCGACGCCGGCACCAAGAAAGCAGTTTCCACCGGCAAGCCGCCCAACGACGTGCCGCGGATCGGCATCCCGGCGAACGCGAAGAGCGCCGGTTTGACGGGCGACTCCGCCTTGTGGCGCGGCAACCTCGACAAGCCGGCGTACTTCCTCAAGTACCTGGCCAAGCGGGCCGAGATCGGGCTGGCCGGCGGCGACGCCCTGGTCGTCCGGTTGCGCCGGAGCGAGGGCGAGTCGAAATATGAGTTCGAGCGCGAGTGCTACTACCGCGATGTCCTGGGCAAAAAACCCGAGGTCGCCGGCGATCGCGCCGTCGCCAACGGCTCGCACTTCCTCCACGTCCCCAACTTCGGCGTCGGCAACCCGGGCAGCGAATTGTCGTACCTGGCGGCGGTAGCGTCGCTCGACCGGATTGATTCCCTTAAGCCCGGACGGGACGGCGACGCGGTGTCGTTCGGCAATCGCCGCGCGCACTATTGGTGGGAAGTCCGCCGAAAACTGCCCGGGGCCATGGAGGCGACCCGGTACGACAAGTCGCTGTCGGTCTGGAACGCCTTCGGCCTGGTCGCCCCGAGTTGGCGGCTCGTGACGGACGGCGTCCGCAATGCCGACGAATTGAAAACGAAGGGAGCCCCGTTCCAACTCGCCGTTTGGCCGCTCGACCAGGCCCCGCCGCCGCTGGGACGCGCGACTTTCTCGAACACTGACCTCATGAACGGAAAAGACGAAAAGATCGACGGGGTTCGCGTCAGAGCCAAGTTGGAGGAGATCGCCTTCCTCGGCTCGAAGTACCCCGAGAACTCGCCCCGTCGGGCGTTCCCGGTCGCCCTGTCGGCGAAGCCGCAGCGCTGCCTGGTCCTTCGCATCGACAACGACCCCACCGGCCGGCTGCTCCGGGCGAAGGTCGATTGGGAAGGCAACAACACTATCGTCGCGCGGCAACACCTTTACTACTTCAGTGATCCGAAAGCGATCGTCGAGAACGCTAAAATAAAGGCATACACGGTGATCATCGGGCCG
>JAYUGD010000481.1:0-5086 GCA_043767785.1 Zavarzinella sp.
TGTCCTGATTCCCCTGCGGATGGGCCGGCGAACCAATTGTTGGATGAGTAGAAAGTCTTCAATGACCCGTGTCAATCCCAACTTCCGATCACCCCACCCCAGCCCTCTCCCGCAAAGCCGGGAGAGGGAGCCGGAGTCCGCATAAGCGGTTTAATCGGAACGGCCGGGTCGTCAACCAGTTGGGCGGGATGGGAAGAATACGCCGGGCGCCATGTCCACGGCTTTGCGTGGACATGTGCTTTCCGCCTCAATCATGTCCACGCAAAGTCGTGGACATGGCACCAGGCGGGTCAGAATCAGCAACAAGCAGGGATAGGGCAACAAGGCAGTCAGAATATCCAGATGGCCGTCAAACAACTACAAGGCTTGAAGGGGTTTGTTAATCAATTCGGTCGCGATAACCAGCAGATCGCCACAGACGTAAATCACTCCATCACGTTCATCAACCGGATCAGCCAGATGATCCAGCAAGCGATAGGTGGGGCACGTTGAGCCGTGTC
This sequence comes from Zavarzinella sp., assembly GCA_043767785.1. Classification (GTDB taxonomy): domain Bacteria; phylum Planctomycetota; class Planctomycetia; order Gemmatales; family Gemmataceae; genus Zavarzinella. The sequence continues at coordinate 501 of JAYUGD010000481.1, forward strand.
CGGCGAAATGCAGTATCCGTCCCTTATTCGTTCAAGGGACGGATACTGGCCGGGACAGTTGCTCACGGGAACAGAGCGCAAATCGCGTCGATCCACTTCTTCCCTGCCACGTCATTCTCCACATACTCGCCCCGGAAGTCCACCGTAGACGGAAGCGGGTTCTCCAACTGCGTTCCCACCGAAGCAGGCGCGATCTTCAGCTTCTTCACCCACTCCTCACGCGCCCCGAAGAAGATGCCCTTCTCGGACATGCAGAGCTTGAAGCACACGGCGGCGTCGGTGGGCTTCGGGCGGGTGTCGGTCCACGATGAGCTTCCCTTCCGTTGCTCCAGTTTGTACCCCTTCGGCTTCAGGATCGAGTCGATGTACCTCTCCAGCGCGCGGTAGTCCGCGTCATTGTCGATAGGAATCGTGCGCATCAGACGGCTCTCCAGTGGAGGGCACGAACGGGGCATGAGAACACCTCGTTGCCCTATTCATTCAGCCCACCCTCTTTGTATTCAGCCCTCTAGCTGTTGTCAACACCCGAATCGGCTCGTGGTTGGTCTGTTTTTGAAGTAAGTAGTTAGTGGGTCAGCCTTAAAGAAAAGTGGGAAGATCTCTAGTTTAAGATTGGGAGGTTTTTGTGCAAAGCCCCCTTCAGTCACCCAATAGTTTTTAACCCAAAACGCCCTCCCATAGTCACGGGTGAACTTCTCAAGTCTCATGGTTCCCTCATATTCGCCCCGAGGACGGTCCGACGGCCGCCAGACTTTCCGGGCGCATAAGCGGTTTAATCGGAACGGCCGGGTCGTCAACCAGTTGGGCGGGATGGGAAGAATACGCTTCCTTTTTGCATCCGGCCGGGTTTGCCGGTAATCTGAATTGAACCTTCTTCAATTACTCACCCCTCGCGGCCGGGCCTTCTCGCCCCGCCGGCCGCCGGCGAGGACGATTCCGTGAACCGCATTGCCTTGTTCCTGTTCGCCGTCGCGGCCGGCCCGCTGGCCGCCCAAGACCCGATCCGCTTCGCCCGCACGCCGGACATTTCCCCGGACGGCAAAACGGTGGCCTTCAGCTACCTCGGGGACATTTGGACCGTCGAGGCCATCGGCGGCGTCGCCAAGCCGGTCACGTCGCACGAGGCCCACGACGCCTACCCGTGCTTCAGCCCGGACGGCCGGTGGCTCGCGTTCTCGTCCAACCGGCACGGGCAGTACGACGTGTTCGTCTCCCCGGCCCACGGCGGCAAGCCGCGCCGCCTGACGTTCGACTCGGCCCAAGACATGGTGGTCGGCTGGGCGCCGGACGGCAAGTCGGTCCTCTTCAACTCGAACCGCGGCCCCGGCTTCCCCCCGATGCCGGAACTCTTCTCCGTCCCGCTCGACGGCGGGCGCGAGACCAAGCTGCCCTTCAAGGACGCGAAGGACGTGACTTACGCCCCCGGCGGGACGGCCGCCGCGTTCGTGCGCGGGCCGGGCACGTGGTACCGCAAGAGTTATCGCGGCTCGTCCAACGACGACATTTACCTCTCGACGCCGGACGGCACCACGGTGAAACAGTTCACGGCGTTCAACGGGCAGGACACCGCGCCCATGTGGGCCGCGGACGGCAAGAAGCTCTATTTCGTCTCCGAGGTGTTGGGCAACCCGGCCAACATTCTGCACGTGGACCTGAACCCGGCAACCGCCCCGCCGACGCCGGTGTCGGCGGCCAGGCAACTGACCAAGCACACCGAAGACGGCGTGCGGCGGGCCAAAATCAGCGGCAACGGCGAGTGGATCGTGTACGAGTGCGGCGGCGACTTGTGGATCACATCGACCAAGGACGGTTCCCCGCGGAAGTTGGCCATCGAAGTCCACGCGGACGACAAGTTCAACGCGGACCGCGTGCAGACGTACACGCGGGACGTGAGCGAGTACGCCCTCTCCCCGGACGAAAATTCCGTCGCGTTCATCGTCCACGGCGACGTGTTCGCCATGCCGGCCAAGGGGGGCAAGGCCAACCGCCTGACCGACACGCCCGGCGTCGAACACGGGCTTTCGTGGTCGGCGGACAACAAGAAGCTCGTCTTCGTCTCCGACCGCAACGGGTACGAGGAACTCTACCTATTGGAGTCGGACGACCCGGACACCTCGGACCTCACCAAGGCCATCCGCACCAAAACCAAGCCCCTGACGACGACGCCCGAGGCCGAGATGGGGCCGAGCTTTTCCCCGGACGGCACGCGCATCGCTTTCCTGCGCAGCGGCAAGTTGTTCACCATGAAGGCCGACGGCACGGACACGAAGGCGCTGGTCGATCAGCAACAGGTGTACGACTACGACTGGTCCCCGGACGGCAAGTGGGTCGTCTACTCGCGGGCGGACGGCTCGTTCTCCAGCGAGGTGTACATCACGCCGCTGGACGGGAGCAAGCCGCCGGTGAACGTGACGCGCTACGCCACCGTCAACGCGGACGTGAACTGGGCCGGCAACAAGATTTCATTCATGAGCCAGCGCCGCGGGTCGATGGGCCTGTACGTCCTCAACCTGCAAAAGCCGAGCAACACCGGGTCGGCCGGGTCCGGCACGGCCACGGACATCGACTGGGAAGACCTGCACCTGCGGGCCGAGCGGCCGGGCAACGTCCCGGCCACCGAGGGGTCGATCTCCAAGAACGGCAAGCAAGTGGCCTTCCGCGGGACGAGCAACGGCGACGACCTGTGGGTGGCCAACGCGGACGGCGGGGCGCTCAACCGCGTCACGACCGGCAACACCGGCCCCCACGAAATCCGCTGGACCAAGGGGGGGACCGTCTGGTTCCTGGACAACGGCGGCTCCCTCCGCAACGTCTTGCCCGGCGTGACGACGACGCCGAACACCGTCGGCTTCACCGCCAAGCTGACGATCCGGCGGGACGAAGAGTTCTTGGAGATGTTCGATCAAAGCTGGCGGCACCTCTCGGACGGCTTTTACGACGCCAAGCACCACGGGGTGAACTGGTCGAACGTCCGCGAGAAGTACCGGGCCTTGGTGCCGCACGTCGCCATGAAGGAAGACTTGTACTCCTTGGTCAGCCTCATGCTCGGGGAGTTGAACGCCTCGCACCTCGGCATTTCCGGCTTCACGCGCAACCCGGACGAGGAGACCGCCGACCTCGGCCTGTTATTCGACGAGACGTACAAGGGGCCGGGCCTCAAAATTGCCGAGGTCATCAAGCGCGGGCCGGCCGACAAGCGCGGCATCTCGCTGAAGGCCGGGGACATCATCACGGCCATCGACCGGACCACCGTGACGGACAAGACCAACCTGAGCCAACTGCTGAACGCCAAGAGCGGCGAAAACGTGATGCTCGAAGTCGCCGGCAACCCGGCTGATCTGAAGGCCACGCGCAAGTTGGAATTGCAGGCGGCCAATCGCGCCAAAGTGGGCCAACTGCTCTACGAGCGGTGGACGGAGAAGAACGCCGAGGCCGTGGCCAAGGCCGGCGGCGGCAAGATCGGGTACATCCACATACCCAGCATGGACGAGGCGGGGCTGGAGCAGTTCGTGCGGTCGCTGTACTCGGACAACTTCGACAAGGAGGCCGTCGTCATCGACGTGCGCTATAACGGCGGCGGGTTCACGCACGACCAGGTGCTGAACTACCTCGGGGCGAAGGAACACACCGTCTTCCGGCAGCGGGACGGCGGCGAGGGGCTGGTGATGCGCAACTTCGACCGCAAGTGGACGAAGCCGTCGGCCGTGCTGATTAACAATCGGTCCTACAGCGACGCGGAAATCTTCCCGAGCGCCTACCGCTCGCTCGGGTACGGCAAAATCGTCGGCCAAGCGACTGGCGGCCTCGTGATCGGCACCACGGCCACACGGCTGATCGACGGGTCGTCGTTCCGGCTGCCGCGCACCGGCGTGTTCACCAGCAAGGGCGTCAACATGGAGCGCGAGGGCGTGACGCCGGACATTGCCGTGGACGCCGCCCCGGAGGACTTGGCGAAGGGCTTCGATGCCCAACTCACCAAGGCCGTCGAGGTGCTGAAGACTGACGTCGCCGAATGGAAGAAGACCCGCCCGCCCGTGGCCGGGACCGCCGGCGGCGGACCGCCCCCGGTGGCGACGCCCATCCCGCCGGCGACGCCGGTTCCCGCGACGCCCGCCCCGGCGAAGTGACTCCTTTTTCGCTAAATCCCGGCCCGTTTTCAGGGCCGGGCGTACTTTGGAAATCCTCGCGGAGTCGCGTGGCACGCGGGCGCGGCCCCTGATACACTCTGTCATACCCCTAGTTGACTGGTGAATCAGAAAGCTCCCCGTGTCCTTGGCCCGCCTGTTGACCCACTACCACGCCCTGCCCCAACTCTTGCCGCCCGACGACCCGGACTTGTGGGCCGCCCGCATGCACGACTGCCTGCGGGCATTTCGCCGACACGTCGAGCGCGAATACACCGAGGGGACGCTTCAGCGCCTGCTGTCCCACCCGGACGGAGAAATGCGGCGGGCCAGCGTGCTGGCCCTCGGCCTGATCGGCTCGATGGACTCCAATGCCGGCTTGGCCCGCATGTTGCGGGACGACGACCCGGAAGTGGCCAAGATGGCCACGGACGCCCTATGGCAACTCTGGTTCCGCGGCGG
>JAYUGD010000482.1:0-5085 GCA_043767785.1 Zavarzinella sp.
CGTCCAAGGCGAGGGCGACGCGCTTGGCCGCCCACCCGTGGGTGACCCACCGGACGAGGGGGCCGCAACACGCGGCCGGGTCGAGTTCGGTCCGGCCGCGGCCCGCCTTCTTGCCGGCGGGCTTGTCGAACTCCTTGAGGCGCTGGCGGACGGTGTTCCGGGCTCGGCCGAGGACCGGGGCGACGTGGGCGACCACGGCCGTCAAGCCGGACGTGTGGGCCAAGACCAGTCCGTAAGACCACAGGGCCAAGACGGCGGCGGTCGGCGCCGGCAGGTCCGGGAAGTGGGCGGAAACGCGGGCCGTCCACTGGTACAGTGGCTGATGGCGGGGCACGGGGAGACCGCCGTGGGCTGGCGTGTGGTAACTCCAGTGTACGCGGCCCCCCGACCCCGCCGCTTCAGCCCCCACCGGACCCCGACTGACACACCGGCCGGAAACCTACCCTTGTAAGCCCCCCGGCCCCCTCTCCGAAGCGGAGAGGGGGCCGGGGGGTGAGGTAAACGGCCGGCGCCTGCACCAAAGACGCTACACCATTCTGAACTCCGCTCTAGTGCGTCGTCAAGCCTTAATTTTGGGGTAGAGTCGCTTCAGTTTCACTCGGGCATGTTCGATTTTGAATTGCCAGTCGACGCCGCGTTGTTTGGCATTCGTCCTTTTGGACCAAGCCTCGATTTCAGTCTGTAGTTCGGCCAACTCGCCAATGCGTCGGTCGCTCAGGCATTGGCTCGTCAGGCAACTCAGCTCGCATTCGGCGACATTCAGCCAACTGCCGTGCTTCGGCGTGTGACAGAAATCGATCCGCTTCACGTACGCTCGCGCACGGCCGGGTTCAAATGCCTCATAGAACGCCCCTTTGGTGTGCGTGTTGAGGTTGTCGCAAACGAGTGTCACAGACGCGCAATCGGCATAGCGAGTGTCCAACATCTGAGCGACTTCAATCGCCCAGTCGGCCTTGGTCCTCCGCGGGCGAGCCGTCGTTTGCCGAAAGCCCGACAGCGGTTCGGCGAAGATGAAAATGCTCGCCGTGCCATTGCGCTCGTATTCGAAATCGACACGCCGGCCATGCGCCTTCGTCGCGGGGATCGGCGTCCGGGTTTCCTTGAGCAACTGCACCGGTTGTTCGTCCATGCACAGCACGGGATGATTCGGGTCATACGCCGCCGCGTAGGTTTCGAGCACGTCTTCCATGCAGGCCACAAACTCGGCATCCTGCTCCGGCGGAATCACCCAGTACTCGATCTTGCGCTTCGTCATGCCGTTTTTTTGAGCGTCTGGCGCACCGTCTCGTGACTGATCGAACCGACCACTTCCAAGGCGATCATTTCGTCGGCGAGCAACCGCAAGGTCCAGTGCCCGTAACCCGCCGGCGGCCGGCTCAGCCTCATGGCGATCAGTTTCGCTTCGGCCTCGCCATCGAGCTTGCAGGACGTGGGCGGGTCTCTCCGTTGCCGGCCGTCCAAGGCCAGGTCAAAACTTTCGGTGACCAAGCGCTTGCGGAGATTCTCGATAGTTTGCACCCGGCAATTGAAAGCCTCGGCCGTCTTGACATCCGACCATCCGGGCCCGTCGGCATCGACCTTGATCAGGATCTGAGCACGACGAAACTTCTGCGACGACCCCTTGAGTTTCTTGACGATCTCCTGACAAACACCACGCTCGTCGTCCGACAGCCGGACAACATACTTCTTGTTCATGGGACACCTCCGTGTCGCGGAAGTGTCACGGCAATTCCCGAAATCATCAACCCCAATTCCTAGCCTTGACGACGCACTAGGCACCGGGTGGTGCGATGAAGCCTTACCCGGCGGCTTACGCCGCTCGGCTCGCCGGTTTTTGTCACCTTGTCACCTTGTCACCTTGTCACCCGGTCATCTGAAATCACTCCCCGTTCTCCTCACTCAGCCGCCGCAAAAACTCGCACGCCGCCTCCGGCGTCCCCACCACGGCTCCCGGCACGCGGCCGGCGTCATCCAAATCTCTTAACCGCATCAAGTCCTCAAAGTCCGGGGAGGCTTCCAGCTTCACCTTGAGGCGGTGGCCGAGGGTGCCGTTGCGGTACTCGATGGCGGCCATGTGGTGTTCGATCAGGAAGCGCGTGCGCTCCGTGATGAGGCCGTCCAACGCTTCCAGCCCGGCGGCGACGTGGTCGCTCGGGTCGATGGCCTTGCCCACGTCGTGCAGCAGGGCGGCCTGCAAGAACTCCTCGTCCCACGGCCGCTCGGCCTTTGCCAGCTCGAACACTTGCAGCGAGTGGTACAGGGCGTCCCCCTCGGGGTGGTACGCAGCGTTCTGCTTCACCTTGGCCAGCGGCGGCAGCAGGAGTTCGAAGAACAGGTACGGGTCGGCGATTTCCTCTTCCTCATCCGCCAGTTCGTCGAGGTTCTCGCCCGGGTACTCCTGGGCGATCAGGTCTTCGAGTTCCGCGATGCTGGCCCGCTCGATGGCCTTGCCGGTGATGGAACTCTTGAAGACGTAGTGGGCCATGTTCTCGGCGTACACGGTCAGTTCGAGGTCGAAGCGGTCCCGGACGTGGATGTGCGTGAAGACGCGGCTTTCGTTGTGCTTGACGACTTGCTTCCGCTCGACTTCGAAGTGGTAGCCGTCGTTTTCGAGCAGTTGCGTCAGCGCCTCGACGCCGTCGCAAAAAACATGGATGTCGATGTCGGACCCGGCCCGGACGTGGCCGGTCATCACGCTGCCGATGAGCCGCGGCCGGAACCGCCGCAGCAGGCGCATGACGTGCAGGGCGGCGAAGCGCATCTTCTTGAGGTTCTCCAGCCGCGACTCGCCCTCGTGGGTCCGGGCGAACGTCTGGATCAACTCGCGGATCTCGGCGTTGGACGGGAGGTCGGCCGGCTTCACGTCGCCCCGGCACAGGCGCTTGGCGGCCTTGCGCTTGGCGGTGAAGTACTCGGACTCTTCCCGGCGGTACATGAGACGGGCGGCCTCGAAGGCAATCGAGTGCCGCAAACGGGTGTCAGCCATGAAATGGGATGCGCCGATATTGAAAGCCCCAAGTTGCCGGCGCGGGGGCTGTTTGGCCAGTATAGCGAGGAGAGGTGTTTGATGAAAGACGACAAGGTGACAAGGTGACAAAAACAATCAGACTTCATTCGGCCTCTTGGTTTTTCACCTTGTCACCTTGTCACCTTGTCACCTTGTCGTCTTTCAAAGTTTGCGATCCCTCCACCCCGCGAGGCCAAAACGGGCAGTGCCTACACCCGCTGCCGCAGCAGCTTCCTCGCCGGGCGTGGTACTCGGCGGTGAAGACCCACCGGCCGTTCTCGATATAGTAATCCCGTCCTTCGACCGGACTCGGGCCCGGCCGGCCGTCGCTCGGCGTCGCCATCCCGGCAGCCCCTCTCCGGCCCGAAGGCCAGGCGTCATCTTACGCTCCGAGGGGCCGGAATGTCCGAACGGTTTACCCGCAGTTCCGGCGTGCTCTTGCACGTCACCAGCCTGCCCGGCCCTTACGGCGTCGGCGACCTCGGCCCGGAAGCCTACAAGTGGGTCGAGCAGTTGGTGGCCGCCCGGCAGACGTGGTGGCAAATGCTCCCGCTCGGGCCGGTCGGGGCCGGGGACTCGCCGTACCAGTCCTTCTGCTCCTTCGCCGGGAATCCCGTCCTCATCAGCCCTGTGTTGCTGCTGCGGGACGGCCTGTTGCACCAGCACAACATCGCCGGCTTCCACTTCCACCCCGACCGCGTGGACTACCCGGCCGTCAACGCCTTTAAGAAGGCCGTCCTGCGGCGGGCGTGGGAGAACTTCCGGGACGGCCACGCCGGGCATCTGCGGGAAGCTTACGACGCCTTCCGGTCCGACAAGCGCGAGTGGCTGGACGACTACGCCCTGTTCACGGCCGTTAAGGACGCCCGCCTCGGCGAGTCGTGGCAGAACTGGCCGCCCGAGTTTCAGCGGCGGGACCGCGGCGACGGCATGCTGGCGTTCGCCAAGGCGGAGATGGCCGACGAAGTCGAGTACCACCAGTTCGCCCAGTTCCTGTTCTTCCGGCAGTGGGCGGCCCTCCGGAAGTTCGCCAACGCCAAGGGCGTGCGCCTGATCGGGGACATCCCCATCTTCGTCTCCCCGGATTCCGCGGACGTGTGGGGCAACCCGAAGCTCTTCCAACTCGACGGGGCGCTGCGGCCGAAAGTGGTGGCCGGCGTGCCGCCGGACTACTTCAGCGATACCGGCCAACTCTGGGGCAACCCGGTGTACGACTGGGACGTCCACCGCGAGACCGGGTTCGCGTGGTGGCTGTCCCGCGTGAAGACGACGCTGGAACTCGTGGACGTGATCCGGCTCGACCACTTCCGCGGCTTCTGTGCCGGCTGGCAAGTCGCCGCCGGCGAGACGACGGCCCTGCACGGCCAGTGGGTGCCGGGGCCGGGGGCCGACCTGTTCACCAAGTTGCGGGCCGAACTCGGCGACCTGCCGTTGATCGCCGAAGACTTGGGGGAGATCACGCCGGACGTGTACGCCCTGCGGGACAATTTCAAACTGCCGGGCATGAAGGTGCTGCAGTTCGCGTTCGACGAGCCGAAGAACGTGTTCCTGCCGCACAACTACACGACGTCGTGCGTGGTCTACACCGGCACGCACGACAACGACACGACCCGCGGCTGGTACGCCACCGCCGGCGACGGCCCGAAATACTGGCTGCACCGCTACATGCACACCCGGCCTGACACGGTGGCCGACGACCTGATGACGATGGCGTGGGCCAGCGTCGCCGAGATCGCCATCGCCCCGCTGCAAGACCTGCTCAACCTCGGCTCCGAGGCCCGCATGAACACCCCCGGCATGGCCGAGGGCAACTGGCAATGGCGCATGTGGCCCGGCGCCATGAGCGGCGACGTGATTCATCGGTTAAAAGAGAAGACGGAACTGTACCACCGGGCTTCTTCGGGGTGACACGGTGAGCGGTGTTAGGCCAATGCCCTCAAGTTAAGACCTGTCGCAACGGGAAACGCTTTGGTTTTCGCCCCAACGGGGCGGGGGGAAATAGCCAGGGGCGGCTTCCGCCCCTGGGACCATTGGCCCCAACCCATTTGTCTTTGGCCCCAACGGGGCGCCGGTCAAAA
>JAYUGD010000483.1:0-5082 GCA_043767785.1 Zavarzinella sp.
ACAAGTTCTGGAACCCGAAGATGCGCGACCTGCTGATCGACCTCCAGAACAAGTCCGCCGACCTCACGTTGGCCGGCAGTTGGGAAAAAGACAACGGCCACATCGGCGGCGCCTGCGGCCGCCTCGGCACCACCTGCCTCGCCCTGCTGACCCTCGAAGTGTACTACCGCCACCTGCCCCTCTACAAGCGGGACAACGGCGGCCTGGCGGAGATGGAACGGTAATCAAGACGGCTCTTGACTCGCCAAGAGCCGAGTCTGTCCGTAAAATGCCCCGCACGCGCCCGTAGCTCAACTGGATAGAGCAGCGGTCTTCGGAACCGCAGGTTACAGGTTCGACCCCTGTCGGGCGTATTTGGCCACTTCCCCCAGCGGATTCCCCGCCGTCCGCTTGCACCTTGCCCGCCGGCCGCGATAGACTAATTCTGCACCCCGATCCGTCGAGTGGCCCCGCGTTCCCCACCGTCCCATGAATCAGATCATCGGCATCGACCTCGGAACCACGAACAGCGCCGTCGCCCACATGACGGACGACGGGCCGCAACTCATCCCCAACGCCCTCGGGGCGAACCTGACGCCGTCCGTCGTCGGCATCGACGAGGAGGGCCGCGTGCTGGTCGGGGCGGACGCCAAGGAGCTGCGCGTCACGCACCCGGAGCGGTGCGCCAGCCTTTTCAAGCGCTACATGGGGACCGACTGGACCGCCAAGATCGCCGGCAAGGAGTTCACGCCGGAGGAACTGTCCAGCCTCGTGCTGCGGTCACTGAAGGCCGACGCGGAAGCCTTCTTCAAGACGGAGATCACGCGGGCCGTCATCACGGTGCCGGCGTACTTCAACGACCAGCAGCGCAAGGCCACGATGGCGGCTGGCAAGATCGCCGGCCTGTACGTCGAGCGCATCCTGAACGAGCCGACGGCCGCCGCCATCGCCTACGGCTTCCACCGGCAGGACGAGGAAAAGTCCCTGCTCATCTTCGACCTCGGCGGCGGCACCTTCGACGTGTCCCTCGTCGATCTCTTTGACGGCACATTGGAGGTAAAAGCCTCCTCCGGGGAGAGCGTCTTGGGCGGGGAAGACTTCACCCGCACGCTCGCCGGCCGCGTGCTGGAGCGCAACGGCCTGAGCTTCGAGAAGGCCGAGATGACGGCCCCGCTGATGGTCTCCCGCCTCCTCCGGTTGTGCGAGGCGGCCAAGACGCGCCTGAGCCGCGAGGAGTCGGCCGTCATCCGCGTGCCGGACAAGAACGGGGAATTGGCGGAAGACGCCAAACAGATCACCGTGACCCGCCGCGAGTTGGAGGAGTGGATCGGCCACCTGCTGAACCGCATCGAACTGCCGGTGCGGCGCGTGCTCAACGACGCGAAAATCTCGCGGGACGACATCGACGAGGTGATCCTCGTGGGCGGGGCGACGCGCATGCCCATCGTCGCGGACCGCGTCACCAAGTTGCTCGGCAAGGCGCCGCACTGCCGGCTGAACCCGGACGAGGTGGTGGCGATGGGGGCCGCCGTGCAGGCCGGGCTGTTCGCCCGGCACCAGGCCGTGGACGACTTGGTCGTGACGGACGTGGCCCCGTTCACGATGGGCGTCGAGGTGAGCAAGAATTTCGGGGCCGAGCGGCGGGACGGGTACTTCGCCCCGATCATCAGCCGGAACACGACGATCCCCGTCAGCCGCAGCGACGTGTTCACCACGGTCTCGCCCAACCAGCCGACGATCATGCTGAACATCTTCCAAGGGGAAAGCCGCCGGGTGGAGGACAACCTGCTGCTCGGCAAATTGGAAGTGAAAGGCGTCCCGCCGGGGGCGGCCGGCCAGCAGATCGACGTGCGCTTCACCTACGACTTGAACGGCGTGCTGGAGGTCGAAGCCACCATCGTCGCCACCAAGCGGAAAGTGTCCACTGTCATCACCCGGCACGCCAAGGGGGGAATGTCCGCGAAGGACATTCAGCAGGCGACGCGGGACATGGAGAAGCTGAAGGCCCACCCGCGTGAGGACGTGGCCAACCGCTTCCTACTGCGGCGGGCCGAGCGCGTGTACCAGGAACTGGGCGCCGACTTGCGCGCGTTCCTGGGCCAACTGATCGACGGCTTCGAGGGCGCGCTGTCCCTTCAAGACCCGGTCGCCATCGAGTCGAACCGGCAGGCGCTGGAAGAATTCCTGGAGCGGGCCGACCCGAGTCCCGAGAGTCTCGACGGGGAGGCCGACTGACATGGCCGAGGCCTACCACCTGATCCCGGCGGCCGAGACCTGTCTGGGGGTTGACGCCGACACGCCGGCCGCGACGACGTTCCTGCGGAGGCTCGCGGAGGCCGACGGCATGCCGTCGCCGGAGCAGGTCGAGGCCGCCGCCGTCCTCGGCGTCCTGGCCCGCGACGGCGAGGAGTTCCCGGCTCTGGAGGCGCGGGCAGAGCGCCTGTTCGCGGAGCGGTTGGAAGAGTTCGTGACCGCTTACTGGGAGACGGCCCCCGACGCCCGCGCGGCGGCGTGGGAAGACTTGTCCCGCCTCGGCGGGCACGTCCCCCGGCACCGCTTCCGGCTGGACGAATTGCGGGCCGGCCTCGCCGTGTCGTTGCCGGCCGACGAAGACCCCCGGTACGACCCGGTGCTGCGGGTGTTGGAGACCGCATTCCTGGCGCCGGTCGCCGCTCGTGCGTTCGAACTGTCGGCCGCACGGCGGAAGGCCGGCGTTTCCGCGGCCGAGTTGTCGCTGCTGGTGAACGAATTCGCGGACCAACGCCCAGAGTTCGACGCCCCGCTGCGGGTGGCCGGCGTCCTCGGCAACCCGATCCGGCCGGCCGCCGACGACGAGCGGCGCAGGCCGCGCGGCCCCCGGCGGCCCGCGCCGACATCGACCAGCGGCAGGGCGGGCGTGATTTTCATCACAATCGCGGTGGCGTTTGGCGTCCTGCGCGGCTTGTCGTCCCTCTCGCCGAACACCCAGCCCCCCGTCAACTACACGCCGGCCGTCAACTACACGCCCCCGTCGTTCGCGTTCCCGGAAATGCCCAAGTACGAGCCGCCCAAATTCCCGGACATGGGCGGCTTCGGCGCGACGGGTAACGGGCCGCCCGGCGGCCGGCCGCCGCGCGACGACCCGTTCAAAGACTTGCGGCTTCGCCACCCGGATTGGGACGAGATGTTCCCGCCGCCGCCGGCGCACATGCGCCCGCCCGCGCCGCTGACCCCCGGCGGAATGTTCCCGCCGCGCTCGCCGTTCCCGGGCGTGCCGCCGCCCTATGTTCCGCGGTCGCCGTTCCCGACCATCCCGGACTCCCCGACGCCGAAGACGCCGTGAGCGACGCCCCCCTCCCCGCCGACATGGCCGCGTGGCCGCGCGGCCACCACCAGTTATTGGGGGTCGGCCACGCCTACGGGCCGCGCGAGTTGAAGCAGGCGTACACGCGGCTGATCCGCTTCTACAAGCCGGAACTGTACCCGCAGGAATTCGCCCGCCTTCGCGAGGCGTACGACTCCTTGCTGCCGTGGGCCGCGGCCCCTTCCGAATCACGCCAGGAGGACCTGCCGGCGCCGGCCGAGGTCGCGCCGCTGTTGCCGCCGCCGGCCCTCATCTCGGACGACGCCGAAGACTGGTGGGACAAAGCCGTGACCGGGGACGCGGCGGCGTACCGCGGCTTGCAAGAGGAAGTGACCCGCCGCCCGTCGGCCGAGCGGAATTATGTGCGGCTGTTCTGGCTGGCCGCCGCGTTCCGGGACATCGACCCGGCCCGCCACCCGGCCGACTGGCTGGCGCGCGGCCTGTCGGCCTGCCCCGGCTCCGCGCGCTTGGCCGAGACCTACGGGACATACCTTTCCATGGAGCCGTTGGAGGCGGGCACGCCGCGGTGCGCCGCCGTCGTCGCCGGCTTGGACGAGCCGCGACAGGCGGCCGTCGTGATCCGGCACGTTTGGCTGTCCCTGCTGCGGCGGCGGCAGTGGCAGGAAGTGCGGGCCCAGATGCCCGCGGTGAACGCGAAGCTGGGGCTGGCGACGGGCGCCTGGGTCGGCCTGTTGATCTTGGCCGCGGACCACGCGGGCTGGGAGGGAGGATTGGGCGCGACCGCGCTGATGCAGGACTGCCTGCGCGAGCTGGACCAACTGGGCTTGGCCGCCGCGGGCCAAGGCGACTTGTTCGACCGGATCGACTTCCAGAAGACGCTGACGAAGGCCGCCGCCGCGACCGGCGGGGACGGCGCCGTGGGCCTGCTCGCCGGCATCGTCCGCCGGGCGTGGCTCGCGGACGCGGACGCCGTCCGCGGCGACCTGCACGCTTTCGTCGCGGACGTGGCCGCCCGGCCGAACCGCTGGGCCAACCGCCTCGACGCCGGGGGGACGGCCGCCGCCGTCTTGGCGTTTCAGTGCTGCCAGTTAATCACCCAACTGTGGGGGGAGGGGGCGTACCTCTTCCCGCCGGGGCGGGCCGACAAGGCGGCGGCCCGCGCCCGCGCCGAGTTGGAGCCGCGGCCCTACCCGAATTTCCGCGACGCGATTTGCCGGTTCTGCCTGGCGACGTTCACCCCGCCCGAAGTCTTGGCCGCGCCGCTCGCCCCCAAGTACGCCAGAAAGTTCCCCCAAGACTCGCCGCTGGAAGAACTGATTCTCGGGGATTGGCCGCTGCGGCTGGTGTGCCTCGCCCACCGATTCTACCACTCCTGACGCCCACGCCCGGGTTCACGCCTTCGGCCGGTTCTGGCCGTCCTTCCGGTTCGCCGACGACTGAACTGCCCCCTCATCGCGCTTGCGCGGGATTCCGAAGAAAAACGTGTCATCGCGGGCCGATGGTAACTCGCGACACGGATTCGTCGCTGGCGGGCACGGACGCGCCCACCGGACCAGGAAGAATCCGTACCAGGTCGTGCGATGGCTCAGCGTCCCGTCACCCTGCGCGTGACCCCATTGGAGAGTCGCGAAGTCCCCGCCGTCGCGGCCTTCCCGGCGACCGCCTTCGACGACACGCCCGCCCAACTGCCGGCCACGTGGGCGACGTGGGCGTCCGCCGGCGATCAAGCTCAAGTCGGCGTTCAGAAGGGCTACGCGGGCACGAACGGCCTGGTCTTCTCCGGGACCAGCCCGGCGGTC
>JAYUGD010000484.1:0-1722 GCA_043767785.1 Zavarzinella sp.
CCCAGCCCGAAAGGGCTGGGTAATGAACGCAAAATTGATTTCGGTCTGAAGGACCGATTAAGTCTGGCATCATGCGAAGGCAGTCGCCATTTTCGGAACCGACCTCAGATAATCGGTCCTTCAGACCGAAAGATAGCGAGAAGACCCTTTCCCAGCCCTTTCGGGCTGGGCTATGTTAAGCGGCCCTTCAGGCCGAAAGGCAAAAAGCGTTACATCCCCCAAGCAGGCCACAATTCGCGGGCGTGCGTGAAGTCCGCGAACAGGTGGTCCGGCTTGGCGGCGGCCAGTTCTTCCGGGGTGTGCCAGCCGGTTTGGACGGCAATGGCCTTCGCCCCGATGACGCGGGCGCATTGCACGTCGGCCGGCGTGTCGCCGATCACCCAGACATTCGCCGGGTCCAGTTTCATATTCAGGTGCTTCTCGGCCGTGGCGAAGGCGTGCCGGGCCACGTCGTCGCGGTCGTGCAGGCCGTCCGCGAAGCCGCCGAAGGCGAAGTGGCCGTGCAGGCCGAAGTGCTTCAGCTTGATGGCGGCCCCGGCGGCGATGTTCCCCGTCAGCAGGCCGATGGCGATGCCGGCGTGTTTGCGCGACAAAGTGTCCACGACGCCGGGCAACACCTCGCCGCCGCGGGCGGCCAGCGCATCGGGAAGATGGGCGAGGTATTGCGCCTCCACAAGGGCGGCATTCTCGGGGGTTGTGGCAAGCTCGTGCAGGTGCAGCAAGTCGCGGATGATGGCCCGGTCCGTCCGGCCGCTGTACGAAACGCGGTCCCGGATTTCCGTGAGGCCGAAGGCGGCTTGCAGGGCCGACTCCATGGCAAACTTGCCCGCCCCGCCGGAGCGGATGAGGGTGCCGTCGATGTCGAAGAGTAATACGCGCATCTTGCCAGTTTAGCCCGCCGGCCCTTGCCCGGCCCGCCAGAATGCTTCATGCCGGCCGGCCGGCCCGCACGATAAAAGGGCGTGTTCTGGGAAGCCGGGCAATGGCCGCCCGACGGGAGAAACCATGAAAGCCGGGCTGTTTCTCTGGAGTTGCGCCCTCGGCCTGTTCGCCGGCTCGACGGCGTCCGCCGACCCCCGGCCGGAAACGTCCACCTACGGTACCCGGCTTTCCAACCTGCCGCTGCCCGTCTCACTCGAAACTCTCCCGGCCGTCACACGGGACACGATCAGCAAGGTGATGAAGTCCCCGACCATCACGGCCGTCGCCCCGGCCGACGTGTTCGTCGCCCATTCCGACATGTACCAGTGGCTGCTCGACCACCCGGACCGCATCTCGCAAGCGTGGGGCAAGCTCGGCGTGACGGCGGCCACGATCAAGCCGCTGAAGGACGGCCGCTTCCTGTGGAAGGACGACAACGGCAGCGAAGTCGTCTGGCAGACGATCGGCGTCGGCCCGGCCGGGCGGATTTGGTACGCGGAGGGGAAGGTCAAGCCGGCGGCGCTGGCCCCGTCGTTCCCCGTGCAGGCCGTCGCCGTGCTGACGTACTCGGAGAAGCCGCGACCCGCCGGGGACGTGACGATCACGCAGCAGGTGGAAGTGTTCCTTAGCACGGACAGCAAGGCCGCGAACTTGGTGATGAAGGTGCTGGGGGACAACGCCCCGAAGATGGCTCAAAATGGCGCCGAGCAAGTGCTGATGTTCTTCTCCGGCATCGCCAAGTACACGCACGACAAACCGGAGAAGGCTCAGGCGCTGTTTGACGAGAAGAAATAAATCATT
>JAYUGD010000485.1:0-1722 GCA_043767785.1 Zavarzinella sp.
CGGTCCTTGTAGAGTTCGTACAGGCCGGCCCCGAAGATCGCGGGCAGGGACAGCAAGAAGGAGAAGCGGGCGGCCGTCGGGCGGGCCAGCCCGACGAGCAGGGCGGCGGTGATGGTGCAGCCGGACCGGGAGGCGCCCGGGATCAGGGCCAGTGATTGGAACAGGCCGACGAAGACCGCGTCCCACCAGGTAATTTGTTCCTCGTCCCGGCCCGGCACGCCGCGCGTCGCCCGGTTGTGGGCGATGAACTCGGCCTCCCACATCATCAGGCCGAAGACGATGGCGGCCCCGGCCATCGCCGGGAGCGATGTCTGAAGGTCTTTGACGAGATGACGCAACGTGAAGCCGAGGACGACCACGGGAATTGTGCCGACGATGATCTTCCAACCGAGGCGCGTGTCGGCCGTGGCTTTGCCGGGGATGAACCCGATGGCGAACGCCGCCAAGAGTCGTACCACGTCCCGCCGGAAGTACCAGATCACGGCGACGAGCGTGCCGAGTTGAATCGCCGTGGTGAAGGCGTCATTAGGCTTCTCGTGGCCGAGCAACTGCCGGGCGACGAGCAGGTGGGCGGTGCTGCTGACCGGCAGGAACTCGGTCAGTCCCTGAATGATCCCCAGCAGGACGGCTTCCCAAATCGGCATGTGTCTTCCCCACGATGTTTCGGCCGGGGATGTTTTACGGGGAACGGCGGGGCGGTTGATCCTTGCCGGCCGCCGGTTCCGGGCTAAGGTTTCGGGATTCCACCCCGGGGGCCGTTATGCCGCGCGCGGACATCGACGACACGTATGCCGAGGCCTTCCGCAGTCTGACCGCGGAAGTCCTCATCACCGCCCGCGACCGCCGCTGGCTCGACGAGGCCGTGCGCGCCTGCACCGGCAACGCCTCCTCCACCATCCTGTGCGACTGCGAGGCCGGCCTCGACCGCTACGTCGGCCCCGGCGGCGACGAGAGTTTCCCCACGCCGGACGGCCGGCCGGGGGCGATTGTGCAATTCCACGTCCCGCGCTTCCGCAAGGACCGCGTGGAGAGCCTCGAACGCTCCGTCTTGGTGCGCGTCAGCCAGAACGTGCTGACCTGCCCGACGACAGCGTGCTTCAACGTGCTGACCGAGAGCGAGACGTTCTTCAAGATGGGTCGCAAGGTCGCCTTCTTCGGGGACGGCCACCAGTTCCGGGCCGACCGGCACGGCCGCAAAGTGTGGGTGCTGCCCATCCTCTCCGGTGAGTTCACCATCGAGCGCCGCGTCGGCTACCGCGACGGCCTCATGGGCGGCAACCTCTGGTTCTTCGGCGCCACGCCCGACGCCGCGTTGGACGCCGCCGACCGGGCCGCAAAAGCCGCGAGTTTATGCCCCAACGTGTGCCTGCCCTTCCCCGGCGGGGTGGCGTCGAGCGGGTCGAAGGCCGGCAGCAAGTACTCGTTCCTGATCGCCAGCACCTACGCCGAATACTGCCCTACCTTGCGGGACAAACTTGGTGAGAAGTCGAAGCTCCCCCCCGGCGTGGCCTCGGTCCAAGAAATCATCATCAACGGCCGCGACCTGCCGACCATCGTGAAGGCCACCCAAGCCGCCATCGCCGCCAGCGTCGAAACGCCGGGCCTGGTGCGCATCTCGGCCGGCAACTACGGTGGGCGGCTGGGGAAGAGTTTTGTGTATCTGCACCCGGAGAAGCAACCGGCGTAAATGGGCGTCTTGTTAGCCGCGACGCGGAGGCTTTG
>JAYUGD010000486.1:0-5075 GCA_043767785.1 Zavarzinella sp.
GACGGGATAAGCCTGCATCGGCGAGCACTCCAACGGGGATCGCTCGATGATACGCCGCCGCCCGAGGGAGCGCAAGACGGAAACTGAAAATGCTCTAGGACCGTTGGCGGCGGGGTTTTCGTTTTCCGTCGGGCCGCAACCGTCGGACCATCAGGTGAATCATGGCCCGATGGATCATGGCCTCGCCGGTCTCGGCGTGGAACTCGTGGCGCCGGTTCAGCCGCCGGTCGTTCGACAGCCACCCGAACGTCCGCCCCACGACCCACCGCTTCGGCAGCCGTTTGAACCCGCCCTCGCCGTCGGGCCGCTTGATGATGACCAACGGCCACCGGAACAGGGCGAACACCAAGCCGATCAGCGTCCCGGAGTACCCGCCGTCGGCCCACAGCACCGGCATCCGCGGCCACGACCCCTCCACTTTCGCCTTCGCCAACACTCGCACGGCCCCGACCCGGTCCGGCCGCCCGGCCGAGTGGACGACGGCCACCCACACCCGGCCGACGGGTCCGGGGCGTGCCCCGCGCTCACCCGGACCATGGCCCGCAACGCGGCGTGGACCCGCTCCAGCACGCCGTCGCGGCTCCATTGGTGGCATCGCCACCGCACCGTCCCCTCCGGCGGGTACGTCGTCGGCAGGCTCGTCCACGTGATGCCGTTGGACACGACATAGAACATGGCGTCCAGCAGGCGCCGGAAGTCGGTCGTCCGCGGGGGCCAGCCCACCGCGAAGGTGTTCGACGCCAACATGGGGAGACGGTCAGCGCCTACCGGAGTGAACACGGGCCGCTGTCGTCCGTCGCGTTCCGCCCGGACGGCCTGTCGCTGGCGAGCACGTGCCCCGAGAAGCATGTGGTCGTCCTCTGGGACGCCGCGACCGGCAAGGAAGTTCGCACTTTTGCCGGCCCCCGGGGTGGGCCGACCTCACCACCGTGTTCTTCCACCCGCGCGGGAAGACCATCGTCGCCTCGACGAATAACGGGGTCGCGGCCGGCACCGTGGCGTGGGACGTGGATTCGAAGAAGGAATTGTGGCGCCATGATTGGGCGGCGCAGAGCGACACCCGCGACGGCGAGAACCTGATCGGCACCGGCCCGCCGGGGAAGTTGCGACTGCGGTACCCGCGCACGCCGAATGAGCGGGACGGCATTCAGTTGCCCGGCCCGGGCGATTACGCCGGCGTCACGGCGGACGGCCGGCACGTCGTCACTCACAACAACAACGGCACGGTGTACGTGCTACGGCTGGCCGCCGAGTAGGCGCTTGGCGGCTATTCACTCAACTGCTCGGCGAGATGTAAATCCTTGGCCGCGTCTTCCAATCTCCCCAAGCCGCGCAAGAGCCGGCCGCGGTGCAGGTAGGCGGCGCCCAATTCCGGGTTCTTGGCCACGGCGTGGTCGAAGTCCGCCAGCGCGCCGGCCGTGTCCCCGAGGGCGGCCAGCGCTTGGCCGCGGAGGAGGAAACATTCGGGCCGGGGGTCTTGCCCCGCGCAGAACGACAACGCGCGCGCCGCGAGTTCGTACTGCTTCTGGCGCAACGCGCCGACGCCGACGTGGAAATTCGCGTCGAACCCGAGCGGGTCCCGGTCGAGCGCGGCCTGCATGAAGCGGGCGGCGGCGGCGTAGTCGCCGTCGGCGAGCGCGGCCCGCCCCAGGGCGCAGAACTCCCAAGACGCCCGCGGCGGCAATTCCGTCTCCGGCGCGTCCCCGCCGCCCCGCCCCGCCGCCAGTCGCAACCCGAGGGACGGGCCGAACGCCCGCTCGGCCTCCGCCACCACGGTTCGGACCTCGCTCCGGGCCAAGTCCGCGTACGCGGGCGGGGCGATGCGGACGTGCAGGTCGGCCCACAGGACCACCAGTTCCTGCAGGCGGTTGTGGATGCCCGCCTCGGCGGCCTGTTCCAAGTCGCCGCCGGCGCGGTCGGTCAGCAGGCCGCGGTCGGCCCACAGTTTCCGCCCCGCCGTGTCCAAGACCCACTGGAGGCGCCGCGGGGTGTGTTCCTGGAGCGCGTAAAAGAGCAACAGGCCGACGACTTTTTTGAGTTCGTCGGCCTGTTGCAGGCGGTGCGCCTGGCGCAGCCGGCGGCCCAGATCGGCCCCCAGTTGGGCGCCGCCGTAGGTCTCCCCGGCCAGTTCGGCGCCGGCAAGGAACTGGCGAATCGCGGCCTCGTACTGGCCGGCGCGCTGCGCCTCCTGGCCGTCCAACAGGGCGGCCTCGGCCCGCTGGCGGCGGTCGTCGTTCCGCCGGTTGAGTTCGAAGCCGGCCGTGCCGGCCGCGGCGCAAAAGGCCGCCAAGAGAAGGATCAGGAAAAGACTGAGCGGCCGCCGGCGCCGCCACTTCCGCCAGCGGTCGGGCCAGCGGTTGCGGACGCCGGCCAAGGGCAAGTCGAGCAGGTGCCGGCGCAGATCTTCCGCCAGGGCGGCGCAGTCGGGGTAGCGCCCGGCGGGATCCTCCGCCAAACAGCGGGCCAGAATGTCGGCCAAGCCCCGGGGGACGGGCGGATTCGCGCGGAGGAGGCGGCCGGGCACGGGCCGATGGGCGGCGTCCGTTTCGCCGCCGAGCGCGTGATGGAGGACCAGCCCGAGCGAATATTGGTCCGAGCGCCCGTCCACGGCGCCGGGGATCGGCTGCCCGCGGACGAGGGCGTCCGCGGCCGCCCGCTGTTCGGGCGACATGAACTCGTCGGTGCCGCCGAGCCACGACACGTCGGCGGCGCCCGTGGGGATCGGCGGCCGGGCGATGTCCAGGTCGAGGAGAATCGGCTGGCCGTCCGGCGTGATCAGGACGTTGGCCGGCTTCAGGTCGAGGTGGAGAATGTCGCGCTTGTGCGCGAACGCGAGCGCGTGCGCCAGGGTCTGGCCGGTGCGCGCGACGAAATCGGCCCAGGACGACTGCCGCAGAACCGCGGCCGGTTGTTCTTGGGCGGCAATCCGCACCGGGAGGGCGGCCTGGTCGTCCTCCAACAGTTCGCACACCCGGCGCCCGGCCCACGTGTCGCGGGGAGTCACGCGCAGGCGGTCCAGCAGCCGCGCGAGGGTCGTGCGGGCGAGGTAGGGCATGGCCAGCACGTGCAACCCGCGCGCGGGGAGTGTGCTGGCCCAGTACAGCGGCATGATGTTCGTATGTTGCAGTCGCGCCAAGGTTAAGTGTTCCCCGCGCGAGCCGTCGGCGGAGACTTTGAGGACGAGGGGCCGGTCGGCCAAGGCGTCCTCCTGGGCGAGGAAGGCGCGGCCGGCGGCCCCCCGGCCGAGTTCCGCCACCAGGCGGCAATTCGTCAGGCGCTCCCCGACCTCGGGGAGTTGGCCAGCCGCCCCGGCCGGCGCGGCGAGGACGATGGGGAGCCACGCCGCCAGCCCCGCGCCATGCCCGTCCGCCGACGGGGGGAGCAAATTCTGCGTCGCCGGCAGGGGGTCGTCGGCCACGGCGTCACTCCCCCGCCCGGCCGTCGTTGGCGCTCAACAGGCTGAACCACACGCCCTGATCAATGCTGTCCCGGACGAAGCGGACGGAGCCGTCGGCCGCGCAGACGTTCACGCCGCCGGGGTGCCGGCTGCGCGCCTGCGCCTGCCAACTGGGCCACCCGAGGTTGGCGAACCCGGTGTTGCACCCCATGCGGTCGCGCGTGCCGATGCCGGAGTAATAGAAGTTGGGGCAGCCCTGCACGTCGTCGGACGTTTCGCTCCGGTCGTTGGGGGCCGGGCAATCCCCGATCGCGTTGGCGGCGGTGACGCTCGACCCGGGGTACCCCAGCGCCCAGACGCCCCGCGGGTCGGCCGGCCCGACGCCGGCGCGCACCTCGGTAAACAGGGCGGTGGAACTCGCGCCGTCGGGAATGCCGTCCGGGGCCGCGCCGTAATTGATCCCCATGACGGGGCCGGTCTGCCCGTACGCCTCGGGGTACGACCGCCCGTCGAGAGACATTTGCCACCACCCCGGCCCGGCGTTGGCGGCGTAATTGCCCCGCGCCCACGGGCCGGGCTTGCCGGTGTAGCCCTGAAAGGGGGTCATGTTCCCGGCGTCCGCGGGGCACCGGTAGCCGGGGATGACTTTGTCCTTGAGCGTCTCCCGCCACTGGTCCCGCTGCGCCGCGTTGCCGTTCTGGTACCCGACCGTGTACCCCTCGACGTTGGCCTGGCGGTACAAATTCTCTTGCTCGATGTACGGCAGCAAATAGACCGCCCAATTCGGCCCGAACGGGTAGCGGATCGGGTCGCTGTTGCGGCGGGCGGGACTGTCCAGCAAGGTCATGTCGTACAGCAGCTCCGGCGGCGGGATCCCCGAGGCGTCCGCGACGGTGGGCTGGCTGGCCGGCAAGGCGTAGGGCATGGTGCACGCCACCGGGAAGCGGTCGCCGACCGAACTGTAATTGTGCGCCGCGATCCCCAGTTGCCGCATGTTGTTGGCGCACTGGAGGCGCTGCGCGGCCGCCCGCACCCGTTGCACGGCGGGGAGGAGCAGGCCGACCAGCGTCCCGATGATGGCGATGACGACCAGAAGCTCAATCAGAGACATGCCGCGCCGCGGAGACGTGCGTACCGACATGGACATCCCTCCGCAAGCAACCGTCGCGGCGGCCGGGGCGGCCGACCTTGAATCACGGGGGGACAAGGTTCCCTCGGCCAGCCGCCGGAACGTCGGCCGTTGTGTGGTGCCCGGTGAAATCAGGGCCGGCAAAAGATGGGCTGACAGTCAATCTAACCGATTGGCGGTTCAAGCCGTGTGAAATGGCGCATTTTATTCGTAGCTCATCATTTCCTCCCCGTCAAGCAACCAACGGGAATTCGCACAATTACTCGAACCCGGCGGCCGGCGGCCGACGACAGGATCTCGGTCGGCAGGAAGTGCTTCCGGGCGAACGTGCTCTTGCCCGCTGGGGCCGATCAGGATGACGAGGGAGAGTTTGGGGACGGTGATGGTCATGAGTTCGGCAACTGTTTGGAGAACTACTCAGTACGTTCAACGATGCGGCTTTTGACCCCGGACGGGGTCACAGCGATTAGCCCCGGGTCGCCGTCGCGGCGCACCCGGGGTTCCCGACGACCACCCATTTTTTGTTTTCGACCCCGGCAGGGGTCGCAG
>JAYUGD010000487.1:0-5068 GCA_043767785.1 Zavarzinella sp.
CCAGGGGCGGAAGCCGCCCCTGGCTATTTCCCTGCGCCCCGTTGGGGCGAAGACATGTCATTTCCAATTTCTTCCCGCACCCCGTACGGGTCGTCCGCCCGCAACAGCGCCAACGTCTCCGCTTGCAGTCCCAGCAAATACACGATCGCCGCGAGCAGGAGCGAGAAGTACGTCAGCGGGCCGACGCAGGGAATCTCCCAAAACACCCCCGCCGCGGCCGGGAGCAACAGCAGCAGCGCCCAGCTTCCGTACCAGTGCATCGGGCGGCGCGAATACGTGACGACGTAGCGCACGGCGAGCAAGTCGAACAGGCCGCGCAGGAAGCGGCGCAGGCCGTACTTGGACCGGCCGAATTGGCGAGGGCGGTGGTGGATGATTAACTCGCCGACGCGGAAGCCCCTCGCGTGGGCCAGCACGGGGACGAAGCGGTGCAGCTCGCCGTAGAGCCGGACTTCCCGGCATACCTCCGCCCGGTAGCCCTTCATGCCGCAGTTGTGGTCGTGCAGTTTCACGCCCGTCAGCCACGTGACCATGCCGTTGAACACGCGGCTCGGGAACACCTTGTGGACCGGGTCGTGCCGGACTTTCTTCCAGCCGCTGACGAGGTCGTAGTCCTTCTCCAGCAGCGCCAGGAAGTTCGGGATCTCGGCCGGGTCATCTTGCAGGTCCGCGTCGAGCGTGACGGCGAACCGGCCGCGCACGCGCTGGAAGCCGGCTTGCAGGGCGGCCGCCTTGCCGAAGTTGCGGCGGAAGCGCACGCCGCGCACGCGCGGGTCCGCGGCGGCCAGTTGGCGGACGACTTCCCACGAGCCGTCCGTGCTGCCGTCGTCGATGAACAGGACTTCGAGATTGAGTTGATGAGCCGAAGCGACGGCCGCGATTTGCCGGTGCAACTCCGGCAGGCTTTCGCGCTCGTTGAGCACGGGGATAATCAGCGACACCGCCGGCGCGGGACTCGGGGCGTCATTCATTCGGGACCTCGACGACGATCGTCGGGGCGTTCGCCGGGGCGAAGTGGTACAGCGCGCCGGCCGTCAGGAGTTCCCCCGCCGTCCACAGCAATCGCAGCACGATGGCCGTCACCGCCGCGAGCGGGGCGGCCGACTCCTCGGGCATCGTCGTGGCCAGTTCCAGCGTGAGCAGGGATTGCAGGGCGATCTCGCGGATGCCGCCGCCCGCCGGCATCATCACCGCGGCGAACCCGATGATGTAGGCCAAGGAGTTGATGGCCACCAAGTGCAACACCCGGTCGAAGGTCAGCGGCCAGTCCCCGTTGTGCAGGCCCTTGACGCACATCCACAAACTCAGGCCCAACAACGCCCAGCCGACCGTGGCCTGCGCCAGCCCGATCAGGACCATGTGCAGTTTCACGCGCGGCAGATGGGCGGCGTCCGGCCCCTTGCGCCAGCGGTTCACGCGGTTGACGAAGCGGTTCAGCCCGACCATGCCGATGGGCATTAAGGCCAGCGGGGCCACCCAATACACGCTCGTCCCGCGGATGTCCATTTGCTCGGCGGCCAGCAGCGGCACCAGCAGCACGCCGATCAGCGCCCCGGCGGCCATCGAGGTCAAGGCCTCGTACGTGGCGACGATGCCGACGGCCGTCTTGGTCAGCCCGATGTTCCCGAGCATCCCGACGCGCAGGACGATCACCCACACCTTGCCCGGCAAGTACTTCCCGAACTGGCTGACGAAGTACGCCCGCAGCCCGGTCGCCCACGACACCGCCCCGCCTTGGTCGCGCAGCAGCATCACGGAGAACAGGCCCCACACGCCTTGGGCGAGGACGTACAGAATCGCCGACGGGATGAGCCACTCGGCCCGCAGGTGAAGAGTGTTGAGGTCGAGTTTGGAGAGCTTGTCGTAAAAGTACCACCCGACCGCCCCGAAAATGAGGAGGGGGAGGATGACCTTCCAGAACAGGTGAACGGCTCGCCGCATTTGTTTGGGTGTAGGAAGACGGGAATAAAGCGAAGAATTTTTAGCCACGGACGAACACGGATCAAACACGGATAAGACCGAAATCCAAATCGGAAGACGGATGAAAACCGGATCGCCACAGACCAGAAGACGGCGACGTTGAAAACGATCCGTGTCTGATCCGGTTTTCATCCGTCTTGATTTTCAAAATGTCTTTTGCCTTTATCCGTGTTCCATCCGTGTTCGTCCGTGGCTAAAAAATTCTTCGCTTACTTCTTCAACGCTTTCCCCTCCGCATCAACGGCCCCGACGGCGATCAGGGTCAGCTTCTCCGGGTTGATGTACTTCGTCGCCGCGGCCCGGACGTCTTCCGGCGTGACGGCGCTGACGGCTTTGCGGTAGTCTTCCAAGTAGTCGGCCCCGAGCTTGTAGCGGTCGATGGTGTGCAGTAGGCTGGCGGCTTGGTCGCACGTCGTCAGGTTGAAGGCGATGCTGCCGGTCAGGTACTTCTTGGCGTCGTCCACTTCTTCCTTCGGCGGCAACTCCTCGCGGAGCTTTTTCACTTCCTTGAGGAAGCCGGCCTTCACGTCGGCGAACTTGTCGGGGAACGTGCCGATGTACCCGGTGAAGGTGCCCGGCTCGTCGCCGGCGTTGGTGGTGATCGTCGCGCGCACGGTGTACGCCAGGCCTTGGCGGTCGCGAAGGTTGGCGCTCAGGCGGTCCGTGAAGCCGGGGCCGGTGCCGAGGACGTTGTCCATCACGAGCAGCTTGTAGAAGTCCGGGTCCGTCCGCTTCACGCCGAGCTGGCCGATGTAGACGTGAAGCTGGGCGGCGGCCGGGTCGCTGATGATTGTCTGCATGAACTTCTCGGCCGCCGGCGGGGCGGGCAGGTCGATCTTCGGCAGCTTGCCGGCCTTCCAGTTCTCGGTGTGCTTCTTCACCTGCGCCAAGATCTTCTCGCCGTCGAAGTCCCCGACGATGGCGACCACCGTATTGTTGGGCACGAAGACCTTCTTGTGGAACTGGCGCAGTTCCTTGCGGGTCACGGTCTGGATCACCTTCTTGTCGGCGGTCGGCCGGCCGAACGGGTGCTTGCCGTACACAGCCGCTTTGAATGCCCGCTCGGCCCGCTCCTCCGGCTTGTTGTCGTCCTCGGCCAGGGCGGCGAGCAACTGCTCCCGCTTGGATTCGAGGGCGTCCTTCGGGAACTCGGCGTTCATCAGGCAGTCGAACAGCAACTCGACGCCGAGTTCCGTGTCGTCGGCCAGCATCTTCACGGTGCCGCCGGACCCGCCAACGCTGAACTGGCCGCCGACGTCGGCCATCAGGGTGGAGATCTTGTCGGCGTCGCGCGTCTTGGTCCCCTCCTCCATCATCTCGCCCGTCAGTTGGGCCAGCCCGACCTTGTCGGCCGGCTCGTACATGCGCACGCGGGCCACCTTGGCGTCCACGTACACCAGCGGCAGCCGGTGATTCTCCAGCAGGATCACCTTCATCCCGTTGGCCAGCGTCACCGTCTTGGCGGCCTTGAGGTCGAACTCGCCGGCCCCGTGCGCCGGGGCTTTCTGGAACGCTTGTCGGCTCGTCTTGGCCTTCGGCGTCTCCTTCTTCGGCGGCGCCTTCGGCTCGTCCTTCTTGTCCCCTGACGGCAACGAATCCACCGCCGCCGGCTTGGCGTCGGCCAAATACTTCTTCGCCACGCGCTTCACATCATCGGCGGACACGGCCATGATTTGCGGCAGGTAGTCGTGGACGAACTTCATGTCGTTGGCCACGACGCCGCGGGCGATGGTGTCGGCCAGCTCGTGGATGCTCTCGTGGGCGTAGATGTGCTTGGCGAGGATGCCGCGCTTCACGCGGGCCAGCTCGGCGGCCGTCGGGCCGTCGGCGGCGAGCTTCTTCAACTCGTCCAGTGTGGCGGCCTCCGCGGTCCGCAGGTCGTCGGCCTTGAAGAGTTCGATCTGCAAACTGAGCCAGCCGGGGTAGCGGCCGGAGACGTGCGACACGTCCACGCCGTTGCAGGTGCCGTCTTTTTCAATGAGTCGCTTTTGCAGCCGGCAGATTTTGCCCTCGCCGAGGACGAGCGTAATCACGTCCAGCACGGGGGAGTCCGCGTGCGTCTCGGCCACCGTGTTGAAGCCCATCAACAGGCGGGGACTCTCGAACCGGCTCGTCATCTTGGCGCGGGCGACTTCCGCCCGCGGCTCGGCCTTCGGGACCGGCTTGCGGGCTGGCAATTCCCCCTTCGGGATGGGGCCGAACTTGGCCTTTACCAAGGCCATCGCCTCGTCCGCGTCGAACCCGCCGGCGATCACCAGCACGGCATTATTCGGGTGATACCAGCGGTCGTAGTGCTTCTTGATGACCTCGGCCGTCGCCGCCCGCACGTGGGCCTTGTCCCCGATCACCGGGTGGCCGTAAGGAGTCTTGTCGCCGTACAGCGGCTTGAGGATCAGCTTGCCTTCGAGTTCCCACGGCGAGTCCTCGTTGCCGTCCAACTCGGAGATGACGGCCCCCTTCTCCTGCTCGAATTCGTGCTTGGCGTCGATGCGCAGGTTGCGCATGCGGTCGGCTTCCACGTCCAAGGCCGGCTTCCAGCGGTCGGCCGCGAAGTCGAAGTGGAACATGGTCATGTCTTCGCTGGTCCAGGCGTTGTTGCGGCCGCCGTTGCGCTGCGTGAGGCGGTCGATGTCGCCCGGCCTCAGCTTCTCGGTCCCCTTGAACATGAGGTGTTCGAGGTAGTGGGACAGCCCGGTCTGGTCGAGTTCCTCGTCGGCCGACCCGACCTGGTAGCCGACCATCGTGGAGACGACCGGCGACCCGGGGACCGGCTTCAGGAACACCCGCAGCCCGTTGGGCAGCGTCTCCTGCCGCACGCCCTCGTACAGCCCCTGGGCGACTTTGAGGACGCGCTGCTCGTCGCCCCGGCCGGCGCCGACAAACGCGAGGCACGCCACCAACACGAACCGCATGGCCATCACGGATGATCCTTCCCGGTCGGGTGAAACAGTTGGCGTTAGTGTAGGCAGATCGCAACCCACGGGTACGCGCCTTGTTAGCCGCGACGCGGAGGCTTTGCGCAGCGGAGCGCGTCCCGCGATTGGCACAAGTGTTGGCGAGTCAAACCCTGTGGCGGCAGTCCGGGGAC
>JAYUGD010000488.1:0-13417 GCA_043767785.1 Zavarzinella sp.
TCGAACCCGCAACCTCCGGCGTGACAGGCCGGTGCTCTAACCAATTGAGCTACGTCCCCTTGTGGGGTTGGTATACGGTCGACCGTAGGCGGCGGAAAGCCCGCGGGGAGAATTTTCCGCGGGGGGCCGGGAACCCTATCATAGCCGTTTGCGGGTTTTTCTCGGGGGTTTTTCGCCTTGGTCGTCATCACCTGCCCGGCGTGCGGCAAGAGCGTGCAACTGCCGGACGACATGCTCGGGCAGCCGGCCGTCTGCCCGTACTGCAAGAGCCTGTTCACCGCCCCGGCCCGGCAAGACGACGGCACACTCGCGACGCCCGTGCTGCGGCGGACGAACCCGTTCACTGGAAACCGTACCGTCGCGCCCGGACTGTTACTGATTCTCATCGGCGGCCTATCGCTGTTGTGGACCGGCGTGCAGACGGGGCGCGCATTGTTGGACCCGGTCGCCTTCGAGGCGGGCATCCGCGAAGACTTCAATTACGGGGCCGGAGTCATCAAAAAGCGGGGCATGGAAGGTAAGGCCGAGGATGATCAAGAAGCCCGTGACGCGGCAGAGGCCAACGCGACCGCCCTCGCTTCCAAGGCGGATGTCACGGTGCGCTGGCTACCGGTGGCGCGCGCCGTGTTCATGGGCTTGGCGGCCATGACGATCTTGGGCGGCGTCTCCATGCTGCGGCGCCGGAATCACCCGCTGGCCATGCTTGGCAGCGTCGCCGCGATGTTCAACGTGCTGAACTTCTGCTGTGTCGCCGGCATGCCCGTCGGGGCGTACAGCCTATTCTTGCTGATGAACCCGGTCGTGCGAGACCAATTTACGGTGAAGAAGACTTCGCCCCTTACCTGAGAAATGCCATGACCGCGCCGGGCCACCCGCTGCCGACGCCGACCGCCGAGGGGCCATTGCTCCTGTGGCTGCTCGGCGTGCTCAAGCCGATGAATCGCACCCGCGTCAAGCAACTGCTGAAGAACGGCGGCGTGTCGGTCAACGGGGCTTTCGTCACCCGGCACGACCACCCGGTCAAGCCCGGTGACCGCGTGACGGTGTCGAAGGCCGGCCCGCCGCCGGAGACGACCATCTTGGAGCGGGCCGGGATCACCGTCGTTTACCAGGACGCCGCCCTGATCGTCATCAACAAGCCGTGCGGCCTGCTCACCGTCGCCACGGACGCGGAAAAGCACGTCACCGCCTTCGCCGTCCTCAGCGCCCACTTGGAAGAGACCGACGCCGGCCGGCCCTACGTCGTCCACCGCCTCGACCGCGACACCAGTGGGCTGTTGATGTTCGCGCGCACGGAGGAAGTGCAGGAGACGCTGCAAGAAGAGTGGGACACGGTCACCAAGACCTACGTCGCCGTGACCGAGGGGACGCCCACGCCGGCCGAGGGCGTGATCGACACGCACGTGGAGCCGACGCGCGATTTGCGGATGCGCGTCTGCCCGGAAGGCGAAGGGACCAAGCGGGCGGTGACCGCGTACAAGGTCGTGCGCACCTACGAGCGGCACGCCATGGTGGAGGTGGAACTGCGCACGGGCCGCAAGCACCAGATCCGCGTCCACTTGGCCAAGCGCGGCTGGCCGGTGGTGGGCGACCAGGCGTACGGGGCGAAGACCAACCCGGCGAACCGCCTCGGCCTGCACGCCTGGAAACTCGCCTTCGCCCACCCCGTCACCGGCGAGCGGGTGGAACTGGAACAGCCCATCCCGCACGAACTGAACCGCATCGTGTGAGGCCGGCGTTGTGCGCGGCGCCGCCGTTGGGTAACATGGCTTCGGAGGGCACCCGCCATGATCTTGCTGCAAGAAGACGACCCACAAACCGGAACCGTCCCCCCGCTGCGCGACGGGGACCGGCTGACGGCCGACGAGTTCCACCGCCGCTACGACGCCATGCCGGAGGTGAAGAAGGCCGAACTCTTGAACGGAGTCGTCTACATCATGTCCTCGCCCGTTCGCTATGTTCAACACGGCCGCCCGGTCGGCCAAATTGTCACTTGGCTCGGGGTATACGAAGCCGGGACCCCAGGCGTCCTCTCGGGAACCGACTGCACCGCCCGCATCAACAATCGGAACGAGCCGCAGCCGGATGCCGTCCTGTTCCTTGACCAAGCCCACGGCGGGCAAGCGACGTTGGACGCCCGCGGCTACATCGCCGGCTCGCCGGAATTCGTGGCGGAAATTGGGGCCAGTACGATTGACCGGGACATCGGCCCGAAGCGGGATATTTACGAGCAAACCGGCGTCCGCGAATACCTGCTGTGGGACGTGGACGGCGACCGCATTAACTGGTGGCATTTGACGGACGGGGCGTACCAACTGTTGCCGATGGACGGAAACGGCATCATCCGCTCGCGCGTCTTCCCCGGCCTGTGGTTGGATGTCCCCGCCTTGCGCGCCGGGGACGGCGCCGGCGTGCTGGCGACGCTGAACCGCGGCATGGCCGAGCGGGACATTTCCAACGAAGAATAGTTCTCGCTATACTGCACGCGGCCAAGAATGAGGCCACCGGTGGTC
This sequence comes from Zavarzinella sp., assembly GCA_043767785.1. GTDB lineage: Bacteria > Planctomycetota > Planctomycetia > Gemmatales > Gemmataceae > Zavarzinella. Next base: position 2,514 of record JAYUGD010000488.1, read on the forward strand.
GGCCCAATGTACTCCTCACGCTCCGCGTGAGGACCGGCTTCCCGCCCGAGGCGACCGATTCCCGTGGGGGGAAGCCGATCCTCACGCGGAGCGTGAGGAGTACAAGGGGCGACCGATCAAGATCAATCGTGGCCGCGTGCGGTATAACACCCTCGCTCTCGCCGGGGTACACTGAACCCGACTCGAAATCCTCCCTCCGGCTGGGGCTGGTTCTCTGCCCGCCACCTTCCCGGCTGAACTCTCCCTTGCGTGGGGTTGTCATGGCCCGTTCCCGTTCCCGGGCGGTTGCGTCCCGCCGTTTGAATCTGCAAGACCTCGAAGGCCGCTGCCTGCCGGCCGTCGTGGTGGACCGGCCGACGTTCACCGTCACGGAGGCCCGGACCGATTTGACCTCGTTGCGCGTCCGGCCGGAAGCCGCGCCCGCCGGCCCGGTGACGATCACCGTCTCCCGCACGGGGGACGCGGACATCCAGACATCGGTGACGACGCTCACCTTCGACACCACGGATTGGACGGTCCCCAAAACGCTCCCCGTCACCGCCGTCGCGGACGCCGACGCGGCGGACGGCGTGGCCCAATTCACGTTCACCGACTCGTCGGACGGCACGACGGCCACGGCCGCCGTCACGGAGCGGGACGACGACGGCCAACAGCGCCTTGAACTGGTCCGCGGCCTCAACGGGAGCGAAGTCCTCTCGGGCAACTTGCGGGAAGGGCACACGTACGCGCTCCTGTTCCGGCTGACGGCCGCCCCCGTGGCGCCGTTGACGGTGACGGCCGTCTTCAACCTCGGCGGGTCGAAGATGGAATTCGTCGGCCCGGCGGGCGCCACCTTCACTGCGGCGAACTGGGACCAATTCCGCTCGGTCACGGTCTTGGCGAAGCAAGACGCCGACACGTTGAACGTGAAGGCCGGCGTCTCGCTGACCGCCCCCGGCTTATTGACGCGCAAGTTCGCCCTGACCGTCGTGGACGACGAGCGCGTGAAGACCCTCACCGGCGACGTGCTGGTGGACGACTATGTGCCGCAAGCACAAGCGGGCACGCCCGACTGGAACTTCTCCCGGCTCGACACGATCCGCTCCCAAGTGGACCAGACCGGCGACGCGATCTTCACGCCGCTGGAAGGCTCGATGGGCGTGCAGGTCGGCGCCGGCGGCAGTTTCGCCGGGGTGACGACGTTCCTCGCCCCGCCCGCCGCGACGCCGACGCCGGTGAACCTGGACGCCTTTTACCCGGCGGCCATCCTCTCGCCGTACCAAGTCCGCGTGACCGGGGCGACGTTCGACATCCTCGACGGCAACGGCGTTCTGGAAGCGAAGATTGAGCGGGCCGGCCACGCGCCCAAAGTCGTGTCGCAGACGTTGACGGGCGGCCCGGCCACCGTGACCATTCCCCTGACCGCCGACCACATCACGGACGCCACGCAGATCACGTGGCTCATCACCGGCGGGCCGGGCCGGTACGTGAAGATGGGCCGCGTGACGTTGCAAACCACCAGCCCCGCGATGGCCGGTCAGGAACCGTTCGTGGCGAGCTACGCCGCCTTGCGCGCGAACTACGACACGGCCAGTGGCGCGATGCGCGACCGCGCCGACCTGTTGCCGGGCGAACGGCAAAACGTCCCCGCCACGGGCCTGCTGGCCTTGGCGACGGTGACGGCCGCCGACTTGGGCGTGGTGTCTTTGGCCGATGCGACCGCGTTGGTGGAACAGGCCACGACGACGGTGACGAACCTGCCGAAGTTGGGCGGGCTGTTGCCGCACTTCCTCCAAAATGGATCGCCCATCGAGGACGGCACGGACCACAACGTCTTTTCCAGCGTGGACACGGCCATCACCTATTTGTCCTTGCTACTCGCCCGCCAACGGCTCGGGTTGCCGACCGCCGCCGTGGAACAGGCCGTCCGCGACATCGACTGGGACGCCCTGCGGTTGCCGGACGGCACGATCTCGCGCGGCTACCGGGCCGACACGACCGTGAACCCCGGCGGCTGGGACGTGTTCGGCGGCGAGACGGAACTGGTGCGACTGCTGCACGCGGCCGCCCAGCCGACGCGCGCCCTCGCGGCGATGCCGCTCCACGAGGCGAAGACCTACAACGGGGCCGGCTACTTGGACGAACTGGCCCGGCTGCTCGTCCCCGCCCCGCGCCGAGACGAGTTCGGCAACGACATCGCCGCGTACCGCGACACGGCCGCCCGCGCCCAATTGAATTTTCGGACCGACCTGCCCGGCCCGCTCGCCGGGCTGTCGCCCGTCGAGTTGCCGCGCCTGAGCGCCTTGGCCGCGGCCGACGGCTACCACGCCTTCGGCGTCGGCGGCGTCGTGCCTGGCAACGACGGCTCCGGCTTGCTCGGCGCGCCAATCATCGCGCCGCACTATCAGGCGATGATCGCCGACCGCTACCCGAATCAGGCGACGGCCCAAGACGACTACTTGGCCGCCTTCGGAATCCGCACGCCGGGCAACGTGGTCGAGTCAATCTTCCTGCGCGAGCAGAACGGCCGCGTGGTCCCGGAGTGGAACGCCCTGCGGAGTTCCCTGAACCTGGCGTTCACGGCCCTCGGGACTGGCAAGGCGCTGCTCGGGGAAGCGAAGTACCCAGCGTACCAAGCCGCGGCGGCCAACCGCTTCGTGCGCGACGGCTTGGCCCGACTCACGGGCGCGACCGTTTCGCCCGCGGAAGCCGTCTCGCGCATGGTTGACCGCTACGCCCTCAGTGCCCGGCCGGAAGATTTCGGCCGGCCGACGTACTGGTTGAGCCGGGATTACTTCGACGGCGGGACGTTCGGGACATTCGACTCCGTCGCCAACATGACCCTCGACGCGAACGACGCCGACCGCATCGCCGGCCGCAGCAGTTTGAAGGCGACGTGGACCGGCGCCGCGCCCAACGGCTACTTCCAATTCGGCACGGGGAACTCGGTGGCGAACCGGCCGCAGGCGCTGAGGGAAATCGGCGCCGCCCGCACGCTGCGCTTCTTGGCCCGCGGCGACACGGACGGCCAGCAAGTGAAGGCGAACGTCTTCCGCCGCACGGACTCGCCGCCGTTTTATCAACTGACGCCCGTGTCCCGCGTCGTGACCCTCACGCGGCAATGGCGGGAGTACGCCATTGATCTCGGCCTGGCAGAAATCACGCCGGCCGACTTGCACGCCGTGCAGTTCGTGCTGGGGGACGACTTGCCGGCCGGCAACAAGTCATTCTGGCTTGATGAAGTGCGTCTGAACGCCGACGGCGCCGAACCGGACCCGGCCGTCAACGCCCACGAAGCACTGCGCACCGGCCAACCGCGGGACACGTCCGTCTTCCCGTCCCAGTCTTCGACCTACGACGCCGCCCTCATCATCACCGTGTTGATCCGGCGCGGGCCGACGGCCGCGCTCGACCAAGCCCGCGCCGTGGCCAAGGCGATTCTCGACACCGCCCCGGACGCCACCAACGGCTACCCCAACTTGCGGCCCGGCGGGCACTCGCTGCTCGGGGACGGCTCCCCGCGCCCGGCCCTCTCCGCGAAACTCCTCGGCGATCAGGCGTGGTTCGGGTTGGCGCTCATCGACCTGTACAACGCGACCGGCGACCCGGTTTACTTGCAACGGGCCGGCGAGTTGAGCGACTGGGCCGAGACGAACCTCAAGGACACCGGCCCGCTGAAAGGCTACCGCGGCGGGTACGACGAGAACGGCAACGCCGTGCCGTGGCGGTCAACGGAACACGCGATCGACATGTTCGCGCTGGAAAACACCTTGAGCCGGACCTACGCCCGCACCGGCAACCCGACGGCCGCCGCCTCGCACGCGGCCCGCCGCGATCATGCGGCCGCGTTCGTGACCGCGATGCTCGACCCGGGCGGGAACTTCTTCCGCGTCGGCACCACGACCGGCGACACGATCAACACCTCGTCCGTCGCCTTGGACGTTCAAGTGTGGGCGTACCTGACGCTCGGCCGGTCGGCGGATTTCGCTGCCGTCGCCGACTGGAATCAGGTCTTCGCGTGGGTGCGGGCCAACCTGAATCGCGTCGATGGCGCGTCCAGCGGCGTCACCTATTCGACCGCCTCCACCCCGAATCGCGTGTGGTTCGAGGGCGTGGGGCAGTTGGCCATCGCCGACTTCCTTCGCGGGGAGACGGCCTTCTACAACGCCGCCCTCGCCCAATTGAAACTCGCCTCGGCGGGGCGGACCGGCGTTCCGGCCGCCAGCAGCGACACGTTGGCGGACCCGGCGCTGGGGGCCGTGTACGACGCCCGCGACTCCGCGGCGGCGACGGCGTGGTTCGCGGCCGCGTCGGGCCAGTTCAACTTGTTCGACCCCGCGGAGAAGACGACGCGGTTCGTGGACGACTTCGCCCGGCCCGACGGCCCGACGGCCGGCCCGGACTACACGGAAGCCGCCGGCGATTTTTCGCTCGTCGGCGGGCAGGCCGTCACCGGCGGCGCTGGAGAGAATTTGTTGATCGCCGGCGCGACCGCCCTGCGTGACGGAACGGTGTCGGCGACCGTCGCCGTCCCGACGGACGGCTCGGCCGGCGTACTCTTGCGTTATTCGAGCGGGAATTACTACCTCGCCCAGTTGACCCGCGCCGGAACCGTCGTGCGGGCGGGCCTTTTCCGCAACGTCGGCGGCACGCTCACGCGATTGCAAGAAGTCGTCGTCGGCGCCGACACCGGCGAGCTGACACTCGACGCGATGGGCGGACGGCTGGAACTGTCACTGAATGGCGCCCCGCTCGTGACCGCTTTCGACTCGGCGATCACGGCCGAAGGGGCCGCCGGCCTGCGCGGCACGGCCGGCCGGGCGTTCGACAACTTCCTCATCACGCGGTCGGCGCCGGGCACGCGCCGGTTCGAGTCGTTCGCCACGGCCGACCGCCCGGACATCGGCCCGAACTTCCGCGAAGTGTCCGGGATTTGGGCGATTGCCGGGCAGCAACTCGCGGCGAGCGGGACGGCCGCCGCCTTCGCGGTCCACGACCAGATCGACGCCGCGGACGTGCGCGTGCAGGCCCGCGTGCAACTCGGCGCGTCCGGCACGGCGGCCGGCGTGTTCGCCCGCTACGCGGCCCCCGGCGACCGCAATTACTACCTCGGGCAAGTGCGCCGCAGCGGCAACAGCTACACGGCGTCCATCGTTCGCAACCTGAACGGAGTGGTCGTCACGCTGGCCTCGGCCACCGTGACGACTGGGACCGGCCAATTGGAACTGAGCGTGAGCGGCGACTTGTTGCGACTTTACTACAACGGCGTCCTCGTCGCGGCGGCCAGCGACACGGCCATCGCCGGGCCGGGCCTCGTCGGCGTGCGCGGCATTCGCGCCAAGTTCGACGACTTCCGGGCGGACGCCATCAACTCCTCGGCCGAGTTCGCGGAAGACTTTTCCACGCGGCAACCCGGCCCGCTGGCGGCCCCGTACACGAAGCGCTTCGGCACATGGTCGTTCGCCAACGGCAAACTGAAAGCCGGCGCCGGGTCGGTGAACGTGGCGCTGTTGGGCGAGGCGTCCGGCCAAGACGTGGCCGTGTCCACAATCGCCATTGTCGATCAGCCCGGCTCGCGCGCCGGCGTCGTCGCCCGCCACACCGGGACCGGCGAGGGGACGTGTTACCGCGCAGAACTGGTCAACGCCGGCGGAGTCGTGACCGCCGTGATCGTCCGCGTCGTCCGCGGCCGGGCCACGACGCTCGCCACCGTCTCGTGGTCCGCGACCAACGCCACTTTGGAACTGGACGTGATCGGCGATTCGCTGACGCTGATGCTCAACGGCACGCGCATGGCGAGCGTGACGGACACGGCCGTCACCGGCCCCGGCCTCGCGGGCGTCCGAGGAACGGCCAACCGCGAGTTCGCGTCGTTCGGATTCCGCAAGGTGGGGGCGTAACGCCGTTACGCGCTCGCGTCGTCCAAGTAGCTGTCGGCCGCCGCCCGGCCGTAAGTGCCGTCCAAGTCCACGGAGACGAGTAAGTCCGGCCCGAGCGGCAGCGGCATGGCCGGCAGCGGCTCCCCGACGGCCAACGCCCGCTGCCAAACGGCCAACATGCGCCCGCCTTGCGCCGCCGCCCCGCCGACGCGGTAGCTGACGGCGGCGGGCGTCGGCGGGGAAGGGATCGTCTCGCCCAAATCCGCCGCCATCTGTCGTGGGAAAGAGAATGAGAGTGGCCGCCGGTGGACATCAACCAACAGCAGATGAACCCCGCCCCGAAGATAGTTCACGAATCGTGAGGCGTAGTGTTCGCGGGCGGCGGGACGATCCTTGTTTCGCGGCGATATCAGTTCGACGGCGGCGATCAGCCGGTTCTCGCAGGCGACCATCACACTTAAATCTTCCTCCATCGTGGCGACAACGACTTCCATGTCTGGCTCCGTCGAGACCTCGTTAAAAATCGGCTTGGGGGTATGCAAGCCGTTGGTCACGGACACGTCGGGCTTCACGCGCGTCGAGTCGATCGAAACTTGTGGACTGGAGCCGATGATTGCCCGAAATCCCGGCGGCAATCTGCTCTTTAAGTCACGGGCGATTTCTGTCATCCAAAAGGTGTGTACGCTTTCCCAGTTGGTTAAGTCCGTCCAGTCATGCAGTGGCATTGGCAATACTCTCCCGCGAAGGTGGCTACCGTGATTATAACTCACGTCGCAGCCCGTTGACGAGCAGCTATCGTCACCGGCTCGGCTCGATCAAGATGGCCGTGCCGCCGAGCGTCGCCTGGCCCTTCATCACGGCGGCGCGGATGTCGGCGAAGTCGGCGGGGTTCGTCGCCAGGAATTCGGCGGCGTAGACCTGATTGCTGAACTCCAGCTTGTTGAACACTTGGCGGTAGTGCTTCCGCATGTGGCCGCTCTGATCGCCGAGGGCGGTCGTCAAGCTGTCGCTGCGGAGGCCGAGTTGGTCGGCGTTCGGAATCCACAACACGACCGCCGGGTACGCTTGCGGCGCGCTGTCTTCCCGCAGCGGGCCGGCCTTGGCGGGCTTGTAGCTGATTTCCCGGTCCCCGGCCGGGTAAACCGGCCACGCCTCCGCCGGCGTGCCCTTCACCAACGTGGGCGGCCCCATGAGAACGAGGGCATCGACATCCGCGAGGGCGGCCGGGTCGTCCGTGGCCGTGTGATATTCGGCCGGCAAGTGCCGGATGCGGATGTAGGTGTCGCGGTCGATCAACGCATACGGGCGGCCCGGCACGTTTGCCGACCGCAGGTCGTGCCGGTACTGCACCAAGTCGGACGTTTGTTCCCGCGGGCCGGCCAGTTGCAGGAAGGCGAACCCCGCGACGCCCAAGACCAACACCAACCGCGCGACGGCCGCCGCGAAATCGGTGACCGCGCCCAGCAATTGTTCCACGGCGAAGGCCGCCCCGAGGACGAGCAGCGGGAGGACGTAGCCGCACGTCCGCGGGTACGGCACCTTGTGCGTGCCGGCGAAATGCAACAGGCTGACGGCCACGACGGCGACGGCGATCAGCCCCACGGCCCGCGTCTCGCGGTCGGACAGCATCAGGAGCCAGCCGAACACACCCACGCCGGCGACGATTTGCCACCCGAGCGTGGGGAAGAGGTATTCGCTGATTTCCCGCAGCCGGGCCGGCAGTTCGGCCAGCGGCGCCCGGACGCCGAACTCGCGCATCGACACGACGACGTAGGGCAAGTGGTCCGCGAGGAAGATCAGCCCCGCCAGGGTAATCACGCCGAACTGCACGAGCAAGTTCCGGCGGTACGCGATGCGGTTCACGTCCGAGTCCGGCGGCGGGAACAGCCACAGGACGGCGTACAGCGGCAACAGCCAATCGAGGGCAAGACTAACGATGTTCAGAAACGTGAGAATGCCCACCAGCGCCGAGACAGCGCCCCAGCACACGGAAGCGGGCTTGCGGGCCACTTGTCGCAGGGCAAGCAAGTGAAGAACTTGGAATGCCAACATCCACGAGTAGCCGCGCGCCTGGAGGGCATAGGTGTGGACGTACGGCCACGCCGCCGCGAGCACCAGCGCCACCGGCCACGCGAGCCGTGAGCCGGATTGCCGGGCGAACCAGCCGACGGCCAGCGTGAAGACCAACGCCCCGAGCAAGGCGGGCAGCCGGGCGACGCGCTCGTCGGCCGGGGCCAACAACATCGCCGCGTTCAGCATCACGCTGTGCGGGACGTGGTCGTTCGGCTCGCGCCACACGCCGACGGCCCGGTACAGCCCGGCGCCGAGTTGCGTCCCGGACGGCTTGGGCTGGCGGAGCAAGTCGTCGGCCCTCGCGATGCGGCGCGGCGAGCCGTCGTTGGTGAACGCCAGCCACGTGTAGTTTTCGAGGTTGAGCGCCTCGTCCCACGTGAGCGGCTCCCGGATTTGCGGGCCGGCCGCCCGGTCGGCGAAGGCCCAGCCCACAAACGCGAGGGCGAGCAGCGTTCCCGCGAGCATGGCCGGGACGAGCCAGCGTGGGCGCGGCGCAATCATTTCTTCGGGCATGGGAAATGGCTCTTTCGCGTTCGGGATTCAGCCGGCCGGCGGCAGCGTCGCCAGCACGTCTTGCAGGGCGGCGAGGTCAACGGGCTTCACCAAGTGGCGGTTGAAGCCGGCCGCCGCGGACTTTCGCCGGTCCTCTTCTTGGCCCCAGCCGGTCAAGGCCACCAGGACGATGTCGGCCGCGCCCGGCAACTCGCGGATGCGGCGGGCGGCGCCGTAGCCGTCGAGGTTCGGCATGCCGATGTCCAGCAACACCACTTCCGGCTGATGGGCCGCCGCGAGGGCGACGGCTTCCAGCCCGTCGTGGCCGGTGTGCGTCTCGTGGCCCATCAACTGGAGCATGAGGGCGAGGCTGTCGGCCGCGTCCCGGTTGTCGTCCACCACCAAAATGCGCCGCCGGGCGGGGGGCCGCCCGGCCGCGGCGGGCGAGACGGCGGCCGGTTCCGGCGCCGCGCACCGCGGCAATTGAACCGTGAACTCGCTGCCCAAGCCGTACCCGTCGCTGCGCGCCGTCACCGTGCCGCCGTGCAGTTCGAGCAGTTGGCGGACGAGGGACAGGCCGATCCCCAAGCCGCCTTGCGACATGTCGAGGGTGCGGTCCACTTGCGTGAACAGGTCAAAAATTCGCGGCAGCATGCTCTGCGGGATGCCGATGCCCGAGTCCGCCACCGTCACGCGCACGGCCCCGGCGTCGGCCGCGACGCCCACGCGGATGCGGCCGCCGGGCGGCGTGTACTTGGCGCTGTTGTTCAGCAAGTTGGATACGACTTGCGTCAGCCGCGCGGCGTCGCCGTCCACGAACACCGGCTCCGGCCCCGGGTTGAGCGTCAGCGCGTGCGCCTTGGCCTCGATCAGCGACCGGCACGCCTCGGCCGCGTCGGCGACCACGGCCGCCACGTTCACCCGCTCCAGCCGCAGGTCGAGTTTCCCGCGGCTAATCCGGCTGACGTCCAACAGGTCATCGACGAGCCGGACGAGTTGGCCGAGTTGCCGGCCCATCATCGCCCGCGTCTCGGCCATCGCGTCGTCCGCGGGGGCGGTCAAGTTCAGCACTTGCAGGCCGTTGCGCACGGGGGCCAGCGGGTTCCGCAGCTCGTGGGCGAGCAGGGCGAGGAAGTCGTCCTTGCGGCGGTCGGCCTCTCGCAGGGCCGCCTCGGCCGTCTTTTGGTCGTGGATGTCGGTGGACGTGCCGAACCAATTGACGACCCGCCCGTCCGCGTCCCGGACGGGGACGGCTCGGGTCAGGAACCAGCGGTACTCGCCGGAGGCCGCGTGCCGCAGGCGGAACTCGGCGACAAGGGGAGTCCCCGCGGCGATGGCCTCGCGCCACTTCGCGGCCATGTCCCGCAGGTCGTCCGGGGGGACCAAGGCCGCCAAGTCATCCATCGTCGCCGTGTCCCGGCCGGCATACTCGCGCCACCGGCTATTCAAGTATTCCACGCGCCCGTCGGCCCCGCTGACGTAGACGATTTGCGGCATGGCGTCGGCCAGCAAGCGGAAGCGCTCCTCGCTGCGGCGGGTCCGCTCGACAAGCTCGCTCAGTTGGCGGTTGGCCGCCTCGCGGTCAGCGCTCTCGGCAACGATGCGCCGGGTCGTCCGGTGCAGCGCCTCGAAGACACTCGCGATGGCGAACCCTTGCGTGAGGAAGATGCCCAGCGTGAACCAGACGGCGGACGGGTTGGCGGCGAATGTCGGCAACTGCCGGGCGAACAGCGACCCGGCGAACGCCCCGAGGACCGTGGCCGCGAGGCCCGGCCCGAAGCCGCCGCGCCACGCCGCCAATAAGACGGCCCCGATGAACGGCAGGTACGCCGGGATGCCGCCGGTCGCCCACAGGACGGCGGCAAGCAGGGCCGTCGCGACGACGGCGATCAGGTAGCCGGACGCGGTGGTGCGGACAAAATTAGGCATTCGGGCCAGCGCTGTGATGTCGTCAAATGCGGCCGCGAGCCGGAGCGGTGACGCCCGACGGGTGCGCCGGTGTTAAGATAGGGCATCTCGGAATTCGGGACAACAGACGCTCCGGAGGAATCCCATGACCGCCGACGAGTTGGCAATCCGCGATTTAATCGACACGTGGATGACCGCCACCAAGGCGGGGGACGTGGCCAAAATCCTGGGGCTGCTGGCCGAAGACGTGGTGTTCCTGCGGGCCGGCGCGCCGCCGATTGTCGGCCGGCAGGCGTTCGCCGACTTGGCGGCCTCCTCCGGCCGGCCGCACCACTTTGAGGGGGCGGCCGACATTCAAGAAGTGAGCGTCCACGGCGACATCGCCTACAGCCGGACTCATATTACTGTGACCGTGACGCCGACGGCCGAAGCCAACCCCGTTCGCCGCTCCGGGTTCACGCTGACGGTGTTCCGGAAGCAGGCCGACGGGGCGTGGGTCTTGGCCCGCGACGCGAACATGATGACGGCGGAGCATTGAATAGTCTTGTTAGCCGCGACGCGGAGGCTTTGCGC
>JAYUGD010000489.1:0-1710 GCA_043767785.1 Zavarzinella sp.
ACCGTTTTCGCGTCGCCAATTCCCCCGAGGGCCAGCCCGGCCCATGAGCGCACACTCTCATCGGAATCGTTCAGCGCCGTCACCAGTTCGGGCGGGGCGGCCGTGAGTTTGAAGTATTGCAGCGCCACCGCGCCGTGTTCCCGGACCTTCGCGTCCTTGCTGCGCAGTTGTTCGAGGAAGGGGGCCAACAGTTTTTCGTCCCGGGTGACTTGGTACAGCGCCTGAACGCGGGCGTCGGCCAGCGACTCGTTGTCTTTCGCGTCCGCCGGGGGCGTCAGGGCTTTTAATTCAGCCGCCGCCTTGTCCGCGAGCGCCGGGTATCGGGCCGCCAGTTCGGCGATGGCGAACGTGGCGGCCCGGCGGGCCGTCCCCTTCCCGACGATGCAGCCCATTTGAATTTCCGTCATCTTGTCGGCCGCCGCGGCCTTCGCCAATGCGGGCAGGCACGGCGCGGTGCCGTGCGCCCCGAGCGACTTGGCGGCAAGACCGCGGATGCCGGCGTCGGCGTCAGTCGTCAGGACGCTGATGAGGAAGAGGTCGAGAGCCGCGTCGGCTTGTTTGGGAAGGAACTCGAAGACGACCCGCCGCACGTCCGGGCTAGGCTCCGCGTGGAACGCCTTCGCCACGACAGCGGCCTTCCCGGCCGCCGTCGTCTCGGCCGCCAGCGCGGCCTTCAGGCCCGCGGTCAGTTTCTCGCGCCGCTCCCCTTCTTCCCGCGACGGCGGCCCGCCGGCAGAGCGCTCAGCGGCGAAGATCAGGAGAAGCAACGCCGCATACGAGTACGTGAGACGGGTCATCGTCTTCTCCGTTGGAGCCGTTGTGGGGATGACGTTTAGCCTACACGAGATCGGAGGCCGAAGTGTAACGGCCTCCTCGGACGCAGCCGATGCCGGCCCCCTTCTCAACCGTCGCCCGGCGGTTGAGAACGACTCACGGAACCGCGTCGGGCGCATCGAGCAACAACTGCATGTACACTACGTCCAGCCAGCGGCCGAACTTCCGGCCGACCTCGCGGAAGTAGGCGACGCGCTCGAACCCGAGTGACTCTTGCAACGCCAGGCTGGCCGTCATTTCCGTACACGCGCCGCCAATCACGGTGTGATGCCCGGCCGCCCGCGCCCGCCCGATCAGATCAATCATGAGCGCCCGGCCAAGCCCGCGGCGGTGCGTGTCGTGGCGGATGTAGACCGACGCCTCCACCGACCGGGCGTACCCGTCGCGCGGCTTCCACGGGGAGAGGGCCGCCCAGCCGGCCACTTCGCCGGCCAGAACCGCGACTGTGACCGGGTGGGCCGGCGAGCGGTTCGTGAACCACGCCAGCCGCTCGGCCGCCGTGTCCGGCTCGATCTGGAACGTGCAGGTCGAAGTCTCGACATAGTGGTTGCAGATGGCCCGGACCGCTTTGAGGTCTTCAAGGGTCGCGGGACGGATGACGACTTCCACGATCAAACACCCTCCGCCAAAGCTCACCCGTTCTCTTCGTCCCACTTGGCGATGGCCTCGTCGGCCGCCAACAACGCCGCGTGGACGCTGGGGTAACTGGCCTTGCCTTCCCAGACCATCCCGCCGATGTCCATCACGCGGATGAATGACGGCATTCCCTCAGACGGCCCAAGTTCGATCCAGCCGCCCAGCGTTCACCCGGCCACGTTCGGGTACGCGACGGCGAACGGGTTGGGCGGGTCGGGTTGTTTTCGATTGACCATCGGA
>JAYUGD010000490.1:0-1709 GCA_043767785.1 Zavarzinella sp.
TGTCGAACAGGACTTCCAAGTCGTAGCGGGTGCCGGTCTCGGTCGAGTCAATGGCCGTCGCGGCCACGGAGAGGGCCTTGCTCATCTCGCCGCTCGGCAGCAGGAGGTAGAAGTCCGGGGCTTGGCCTTGTGATCGCCCGTAATTGTCGTCCGTCATGACGGCCAGAAACGCCCCCCGGCCCTTAAAGGGGACTTGGAAGTGCAAGAAATTTTGCGCCGTCGCGTCCAACTCCATCGTTAGGCGGACGACCGCCGTGCGCGTCAGGCGGGTCGTCGCCCCGTGGACGGTGATGCGCAGGCCGTCGGCCGCCATCACTTGCCGGCCGCTGGCTTCTTTCACGCGGTCGAGGGTGAAGAGCGTGTCCTTCGGGGCGATGAGTCGGGCCGTCAGCACGCCGGAGAGTTCTTGCAATTCCTTGACCTTCTCCCCCCCGGTTTTGAGCGTGACGGGGATCAAACTGGGGAGCATATTTTGCCGGGGCATGTCGAGGCCGTCGAACTGGATGGCTTGCAACTGGCCGCCGCCTTGGCCGCCCATGAGGAGCATCTCTTCTTGGGAGCCGGGGAGCGGAGCCCGCGTCGTGCGAGTGATTTCCAAGGCCCGGCCGTCGGCGGCCGTCGCCTTGCGGATGTCGATGCCGGTGATTTCGTTGAGCGTCAGGCCGGGGTGCGGGTCCACTTGCAGGGAAAGGCGAACGTCATTGCTGACGTTATCCTTGCCGGGCAAGAGCGGCTGCGACGAAGCCTTCACGCGGATGCCGTTGCCGGTGACACTCGGCATCGGCTTGGACGAGACGGCCAAGCGGATGTTGCGGGGCACGGCCGACGGCTGGCTGTCGTAAGCCATGCCCGGCGGCCCGTTGATGATGATCTGCTTTTGAATGGCGATGTCCGGTTGCGGGGCGGCGGGCGGCCCCGGCGGCGGGCCGGCTTCTTCCCCCAGGCCGGCCGCTTTGAAGAACGCCTCAAGGGCTTCCCAGTACGGCAATTCGCCGGTGTCTACCGTGATTTTCTTGTTCAGGGCGGGGCCGGCCACGTTGAGGGTCAACGGCAATTTGGCGAGCTTGGCCACCTCGGCCACCGCCTTGTCCAGCGGCTTATCGTCAATCTTGATGCGCAGTTTCGGGGCGGCGAGGAGCTTCTTCGAGCGGGCGGCCGACTCGATCTTGGCGATCAGTTGCTCGGCCCGCTGGCGGCCCTCTTGGTCCGTTGAACTCAGCACGGCCCGCAGCGACGGCAGGGCGGGTTCGCCGATCTCGACGAGTTGCTTGGCCGCCTTCTCCCGCTCGGCGTACTTGGGGTGGGCCAGTTGTTGGACGACGCCGTCGAACGACTCGGCGGCCGGCGCCACGCCCGCGAGGCCCAAGCCGAACCCGAGGGCCAGCAACCGACGGCTGAACAAACGCATGGTGTCACCCGAGAACGCGGGAAGAAAGGCCGATGGTCATCGTACCCGTTTTGGCCGAGAAGGGTCAACAGAAAAGTGAACTCGTTACGCGCCGACGCGGCCAAGACAAAACCGTTTTAGCCACGGATCGAACACAGATGAAACACGGATAAAGGCAGAAGAGAAGAACTTCACCACAGAGGACACAGAGGAAAGACGAGCAGAGAGAAGGCAATTTTCAAATTTGCTTCCATCGATTTTGGTTTTCCTCTGTGCTCTCTGTGTCCTCTGTGGTGAAGTTCTTCTCTTCTCTTCTTCTCTT
>JAYUGD010000491.1:0-1708 GCA_043767785.1 Zavarzinella sp.
GCGCCGGAACCCCGGCGAGTACGCCCGGCGGACTCGCTCACCCAAGGTTCTTTGTCTCATTCATGGCGCGACGACGATTTTTGCACAAGCTCGGAGGGGGACGCGAACCGCAGCAGCTCGTTGTTCATTTTCACGAACACGCCCAGCTTCTTGGCCTGCAGGTCGAGGTTGCCGGTGGCCGGGTCGTTGTCCGTGATCGCGGTCCCCTCGCCGACCCAGTAGGCGGTCGAACCGCCCGAGAGCTTGGGGAACTGGATGCGGCCGTTCGGCGGCAGCGCGATTTCCTGCGCCCCGGCCGAGGCGAACGCCTCCATGTTCCGCTGCAAGTCGATCAACTCGCCCAACATCGACGGGGCGACCAGTGACCCGCCGGCCAAGTCACTGATCGTCCCGAGCGCCTTCGTGTGGATGCCGGCGCGGCGGCCGATCCAGCGGGCTTCGTCCAAGTCGAAGCGGTCATGCTGGGCCAGCATCTTCTGGCGAATCTCGGCCCGCAGCCGCTGGCCGCGCGGCTCGAAGGCCGGCAGGTGGTCCGTGGCCAACGGCACCAGGAACGACTGGTGCCCGCAGTGCGGCACGAAGCCGTAGGTCTGGTACAAGTCTTTCAACTGCTGGTGGACGTGCAGTTCTTCCTTGGCCTGGTCGGCGCCGATGTACCCGAGGGCGAAGGCGGCCGCCTTCAGCACGCTGTACCCCTCGGAGTCGCGGCCGACCGGCCCGCTCGTGACCCACGGCCCGCGCCGCTCGATGGGCCGGGGAAGGGCCGCCTTCTCGACGGCGCTCGCCGTCTGCTGCTCGATGAACTCGACGAGTTCCTGCCGCGTCTGGAAGCGGTCCGCGACCGGGGACAGGGCGGATGGTTCGGACATGGGTGAAGTCTCCTGAGAAAATGAGTGAAACGAAAAACAGTCGGGCTGGCCGCGAAAGGCAACCTAACCCCCTAACCCCCTTCCCGAGGACGGGAAGGGGGAACAAAACCAGTCACCGAAATTCACAGCGCGATTCGCAAAGGCCCCCGCCCACTTGCTCCCCCTTCCCGTCCTCGGGAAGGGGGCCGGGGGGTTAGGTTGCCTTTGGCCTCACGCATGCAGCGCCGCCATCACGTCGCGGACCAGCCAGTGGCGCAGGCCGGGGTCGCTAATCAGGCCCTTGTGAATCGCCAAGGTCAGGGCCTCCGGGTTCTCCGGGATGGGGACGGCCGAGTATTCCAGCAGGTCCCATTTCGTGAAGCACATGCCGCCCTCGGGACGGTCCCGCGACGGCGGGATCGGGTAAATCTCTTGCGGGAGGAAGCCGACGGACCACGCCCGCAGGATGCCCTCGGCGTAGAGCTTGAACACGTCGCGGGCGAACGGCGACGACTCGCTGAACTTCGTCTCCGCGACGATGCAGTCCTTCTGCACGTCGAGCTTTTGGCACGCCCCGATGGGGGGCCACGTCCGCTGGTGCGCCCACAGCACCACGGGGTTCCGCAGAAACTGCTTGGCGTTCTGGAGGCCGCCGGGAATAATCACGTCCCCGGCCCGGTCCGGCTGCTTGGTGGTGATGACGGCCCGCACGACCATGGTGGCCGTGTCCACTTTCGTCGTGGTCGCTTCGAGGCCGGTGTGCATCCAGAAGTCGGTCGGCAGCGGGTCGGCGCGGGGCGTTTGCGTTTGGGTCATGGGTGAATCTCCTGTTGATGTCAAAATTTCGACCGACCGTTTAG
>JAYUGD010000492.1:0-5033 GCA_043767785.1 Zavarzinella sp.
GAGGCGACTTCGGCCTTTTTGCGGACGACCAGCAAGGACTTTCAGTTCAAGCGGTTAAGCCTCCAGATTGCCGACACCGCGGCGGCCGGAAAGCCAATCGGTGACTTGGTGATTTCGTTTCGGAAGACGGAGACCGGCGACCCAATACTGGTCAAGCTGAAACTGGACGGCGTGCCGCGACGCGACCAACAGAGCCTCGTCTACACATTCGCCGCGGACGGCGAATCGCAAGTCAAATGGCAAGCCGGAGACATCGTGACGGCCGAATTGGTGTTGAAAGAAAAAGACGCCGAATCGAAGTTGACGTGGAACACGGCCCGCACGCGGACGTATCAGTTCGAGGCGGTGCAAAATCCACCCCGACTTCACGACCCGAAGGCGGATGCGTCGAAGGGCGTCCAAGTCGCAGGCATCTATCTCACCGTGACGGACGGGAAGTTCACCCCCGTCCCCGCGATGGTCCCGAGCGTCCGTTAGAGGCCGTGCCCGGTGATCTTCACCAGCGCTTCCAGATACTTCTCCCGCGTCTTGGCCACTACCTCCGCGGGGAGGTCCGGCGGCGGCGAGTTCTTGTCCCACGTGGTCGTTTCCAGCCAGTCGCGGACGAACTGCTTGTCATAAGACGCCTGCCCGCGGCCGGGGGCGTAGTCGGCGCCCGGCCAGAAGCGGGAACTGTCCGGCGTCAACACTTCGTCGATGAGGATGAGTTCCCCACCCGGCAAGCGGCCCCATTCAAACTTCGTGTCGGCGATGATGACCCCTTTGCCCAAGGCCAGCGTGGCCGCCCGGTGGTACACGTCCAAACTTCGCGTCTTGAGTTCCGCCGCGAGGGAGTCGCCGACGACTTTTGCCATTTCTTCGAAAGAGACGTTCTCGTCGTGCCCCGTCTCGGCCTTGGTGGCCGGGGTGAAAATCGCCTCGGGCAGTTGCTCGCTCTCGCGCAGCCCGGCCGGCAAGGCGACGCCGCAGACCGCCCCGGTCCGGCGGTAATCCTTCCACCCGGAGCCGGCGAGGTAGCCGCGCACGACGCACTCAAAGGGGACGACGTCGCACTTGTGGACCAGCATGGACCGGCCGGCGAGTTCCTCGCGTTGAAAGGCGGCCGGGTAGTCGCTCAAGTCGGTGGAAATGACGTGGTTCTTGATCCCCAGCGAGCGGAACCAAAACAGACTCAACGCGGTGAGGATGCGCCCCTTGTCCGGGATCGGCGTGGGGAGAATCCAGTCGAAGGCGCTGATGCGGTCCGAGGCGACGATGAGGAGGTTGTCCCCGAGGTCGTACACGTCCCGCACTTTGCCGCGCCGACACGGGTAGCCCGGAACGTCGCTTTGGAACAAAGCCATCCTCACACCTGCTTGGGGAAATGTTCGCCCATCGCCGACTTCATGTCCCGCACCGCTTGGACCATGCCGACGAGGACGGCCCGCGCGACGATGCTATGGCCGATGTTCAACTCCTCGACGTGCGGAAGGCGGACGATGGGTTTCACATTGATGTAGTTCAAGCCGTGCCCCATGTGGACGTGCAACCCGGCCCGGTGGGCGGCGACCGACGCCGCCCGCTGAATAGCCAATTGGGCGGCGATATCCTCTGCCGTTTTGGCGTCGGCATACGTCCCCGTGTGGAACTCGACGGCGACGACGCCGCACTCGGCCGAGGCCGCCACTTGGTCGGGATGCGGGTCGATGAACAGGGCGACGGGGATGCCGGCGTCGTTCAGCGCCTTGACGGCGGCTTTCACCGCGGCGCGCTGGCCGATCACGTCTAAGCCGCCTTCGGTCGTCAGTTCCTGCCGCTTCTCCGGCACGAGCGTCACTTGGTCCGGCTTGGCTTGGCAAGCGATGGCGAGGATTTCCGGGGCCGTCGCCATCTCCAGGTTCAGGCCGTAGGGGACCGTTTCCCGGAGGACGCGCAGGTCGCGGTCGTTAATGTGCCGGCGGTCTTCACGGAGGTGGATCGTGATGCCGTCGGCCCCGCCTTGAAACGCCAGGGCGGCGGCCGTCACCGGGTCCGGCTCGTAGGTGCGGCGGGCTTGCCGCACGGTCGCCACGTGGTCGATGTTCACGCCCAGCCGGATCATCAAACGCCCCCCTGCCGTTCCGCGGCCGCCTCGTCCGGGTCTTGGTGCATCAGGCGGGTGGCGACGGCAATGGCCCCGCGCCCGGCGGCCGCGTACTCGGCCACCGACTGCCGGTAGCGGGCAATCTCGCGGCTAATCACCTTGAACAGCAGCATGGCGATCACGACCTCCGTCAGCCGTTCCAAAACCGGGCTGACGACGGGGAACACGAAGAAGTAGTTGAAGACCACATACGCGGCCCCGATCATGCCAAGTAGGCTGGGGACCAGGAGTTGCGTCCCGCGCCGGACGCGGTAGCGCGGGTCAAAGTACATCCGCACCGTGACGCCGATTTCCCGCAGGAGATCGACCAGCAGCCACGGGCGGTTCTTGGCGCGGGCCGCCACGGTCGTTTCCAGCACGGGGAGGGCCGAGCCGTCGCCGAAGCGGCTGTCGCCGCCGGGGGCCGTCGCCCGGCGGTCCTTGATCTCGCCGACGACGATCTCGGCCAGTTCCGCGACCGTACGCCGCACGGCGCCGATGTCCTCTTCCAAGTGGCGGACGCGGTCCGCCAGGGAGTCGTCGGTCGTGTTCGGCCCGAGGCGGTGGGACGGGACGAACGGCTGGTCGGCAACGAGCGGGGCGGTCATGGTCGCCCTTTCCTGAAAGCGGGCCGGCGGGGCGGGAGTGGCCCCGGCATTCCGTTATTCGTCACGATACCGCCGGCCTTGCCCGCCGACTACGCGAACCGGCCGGAAACGGCCGCCCGAAAACGACCGTGGCCCGCCTCCATGACGAGACGGGCCAAGAATCGCCGCCGGCCGGCGAACAACGTCTTACAGCAGCGATTCGACGAAGGCCTTGCCGGCGCGGGCCCGGACCTTCACGCTGGCGGGCTTCGGCTTGGTGATGATGAATTCGCCCGGCTTGAACGGGTTGGCCTTCTTCTCGCCCCCCTTGCTCGCCTTCTTCTGGGTGGCGGTCAGCTTCACGAGGCCCGGCAGCGTGATCGCCCCGGGGCCTTTCTTGTTAAGTTGCTTGACCACGAGTTCGGTCAGCTTCTCGAAGAACTTCTTGACGTCGGCCTTGGTCATTTCCGTGCTCGTGGCCAAGGCCTCGTACACGGCCGCCTTCGTCATCGGCTTGGTCGCCTTCGACATGTGTTCGCCCTCAGAATTGTGGGGGTTTCGATGAAATACTACAGCGAAACTAAGGGTTGACGCACGGGGTGTCAACGATTTTCTCGGTTTTTGAGGGGAATTCGTGATTTACCCCGCCCGAACGGCTTAAAAACGGGCTGTTTTTGCGTTCTCCGCTTCCCGGCGGCGGGATGTTCCGGCGACAATGCTCTTACTCGGCCAACGGACGGAAGCCAATTTTTATGCGCACTTTTCACCGCGTGATCGGGCTGATGGAACTCGGCGTGGCCGTCGCGCTCGTCGTCCTCGGCGCCCAGATCCCGAGCGAACGGGAGGTGACGGCCGGGTTCGGCCAAGTCAGCCAAGTCACCGCCGGGTCGGAGAAGGAGATCACCCTGCTGCGGGGCCAAGTCGATCACCTCAAGCGGCAGGACTTCGCCAAGCGGGCCGAGTTGCTCCGGCAGCATACCCGCACCGTGAGCGAGACGGCGGCCCAACAGCAGATCGACTTCCGCACCGTTGAGGCGATGGCCCAGGCGATGGGGGACGTGTCGAAGGCCGTCCGCGGTTGGGCGGACACCGTAGACACGGACCGCATGAAGACCGTTTCGGCCGGGTTCGGCGCCACCGCCGACATGCTCGACAAGAACGCGGCGGCCTCCGAGAAGGCGGCCAACGAAGTCGATCAGGCCATGGCCGACATCGCCCGGGACGGGGCCAGACTGGCGCAACTCCTGAAACAATCGCCGCCGGACCTGAAGTCGGCCCGCATCGTCTACGACGGCTTGGGCACGTTCGACGCCGGCCTCGAAAAGCTGGACGACATGATCAAGACCGAGCGCATGGAGGCGATCAAGGACGGGTTGGCCGGCCTCGACGAGTCGCTGACCGGGACGGCCGGGCAGGTGGAAAAACTCGGCGCCCTCACCTACCCCGTGATGACGATCAACGGGCTGAAGCCGATGATCGAGTCCAAGGCGTTCTGGCCCGACGCCCCGCAGGTGGCCGAGGGGTTGAAGAAGGCGTCGAGCGGGGTGAAGGCGACGACCAAGGAACTCGACCGCGTGAATAAGGGGCTGCCGGACATCCGCAAGGCGCTGGCCGAGAGCCGGAAGTCCATCGCCCGCAGCCGCGAGTCGGTGGGGACGGCGCTCAAGCAGCAAGGCGAGGCCGAAAAACTGCTGGTCGCCATCCCGACGGAAGTGGCGGCCTTGGCCGACGGGCTGCCGAAGATCGGCAAGTCGTTCTCCACGATCCTGCGCGAGACGAAAAAGCTGAAGGAGTTGGCGGCCGCCATGCGGGCCACGCAAGCCATCTTGGACGAGAACACGAAGCGCTGGCCGGAAATCGCCGCCGGGCTTAAGCAGTCGGCCGTCGTGTTGGACCAAGCCCAGCTTCAGTTGAAGACGGCCGCGAAGAACCGGGACCAGTACGAGCGGGCGATGGCCAGCACATCCGAAGTGGCGAAGTCGTTCGCCGACATGCTGCCGGAACTCACGGACCAACTGGACAGCCGTCTTGACCAGCAACACGCCTCACTCGGCCAAGTGGAACAGGGGTTGGCGGAGATTAACTCTTCCATGCCCGCCGTCGAGGGGCAGACGGTGCGACTCCTACGCACGGTGCGCTGGCTGCTGTGGCTCGTCGGCGGCTTGGTCATGCTGCACGCGGTCTACGTGCTTCGTATGACGAAGCCGCGGCCGACGTCGCCGGGGTGACGACTCCGCTGCAATACGCCTTCGGCGTCGAGTTCGTCGCGGCAAATCTGAATGGGTCGCTCACCGATGCCTAACCGCCGTCAGGCGGTTCCGTTGGAGTTCCGCTTTTAAGCGGTC
>JAYUGD010000493.1:0-5033 GCA_043767785.1 Zavarzinella sp.
CGACGCCTGACAGCGTCGGCTCGCCAAGACAATTCACCCCCCGAACAGCCGGTCCAGGAGCGGCTTCACCTCGGCGGCCGGGAAGGCTTTGCCGAAGATCGCCGTCACGCCCGCTTGGCGGACGGGGTCCAACGTCGCCGCGTCCGTCACCGTCGTCACCATCACGACCGGGGTGGTGGCGGTCGCCGGCGATTGCTTCAAGTAAGTCACCAGCGCGAGGCCGTCCATCAGCGGCATGTGGTAGTCGGTCACGATCAGGTCGAAGCGGTCTTTGGCGGCGGCCGCGGCGGCCTGCGCGCCGTCGGCGGCCTCGGTGAAGTGCGTGAACCCGAGGCCGCGCAGAACGGCCCGCTCGTTCGCCCGGGCCGTGGGGCTGTCGTCCACGATCAGGACGCGCAGCGTCGTGCGGTCGACGGCCGGCTTCGGCACACTCAGGGAACTCCGCGGCCGGACCCCCGACAGGCCGGCGAACGACGAGCCGGGCGCCTTCACGGTGATCGACTTGCCGGTGACGGCGTTCAGCGTCTGCACCAGTTGCTCCGGCGTGAACGGCTTGGCCAGCACGACGACGCGGTTGAGTTGGCTCAGGGACTCGGCCCCGTCGCGCTCCACGTCGCCGGACAGGAGGACGAAGCCGGGGGCGTTGCGCGGCATTTCCTGCCGGACGCGGCGGGCCAAGTCGATGCCGGTCATGTCCGGCAGGTGGAAGGCCGCGAGGACGACGCCCGGCCGGTTGGCGCGGATGGACGCGACGGCCTCTTCCCCGCACAGCACCGTGGCGGTGACGGCGATGTCTTGCCCCTCCAAGTACCGGCGGACGATGCCGGCCTGCACGCGGGACGGCTCGACGAGGAGGACGCTCAGGGCCGGGCCGTCGGGGCCGTCGAAGATCGTCCCCTCGTGCGGGCGGCCGACGCTGACGGACGACCCGGACCCGACGACCGGGGCGGGCGCGACCACGGGCGCCGTTTCCGGCAAGCCCCCCTCACTGGCGGCGACGGCTTCGAGCGCGGCGATGACCGCCTCCATCGTCGGGAAGCGGTCGGCCGGGGCCTTCGCCATCATCCGCTCGAAGACGGCGGCCAGCCCCGCCGGCACGTCGGGCCGGGCGGCGCGCAAACACGGGACCGGCGCCTCGCGGTGCTTGAGCAAGACGGCCATGATATTCTTGCCGACGAACGGCGGGGAGCCGGTGAGCAGAAAGTGCAGCGTCGCCCCCAAGCTGTAAATGTCGGCCCGCCCGTCGATGGCGGCCGAGTCGATGGCCTGTTCCGGGGCCATGTAGTCCGCGGTGCCGAGGACGCCGCCGACCGCCGTCAGAGCGGTGGCCGACCCGGGGGCGGCGTCGTCGGCGGCGTTGAGCCGGGCCAGCCCGAGGTCCGTCACCTTGACGACGCCGGCCTCGTCCCGCAACAAGTTCGCCGGCTTGATGTCCCGGTGGACGACCCCCTGGGCGTGGGCGCAGGCCAACCCGCGCGCCGCCTGCACGACGCAATCGACCGCCTCGCGCACGGGGAGGGGGTGACTCTTCCGCACGTGGGCCGTCAGGTCGCGGCCGTTGACGAACTCCATCGCGAGGTAGTGGCCGATGTCGGCCTCGTCCGCGTCGTAGGCCGTCACCACGTTGGGGTGGACCAACCGGGCGATCGTCTCGACCTCGCGCTGGAAGCGCTGCACGAACGCCGCGTCTTGGCACGCGGCCGCGGACAGCACCTTGAGGGCGACGATTCGCTTCATGCGGCGGTGGCGGGCCTTGTAGACGGTCCCCATGCCGCCGGCCCCGAGCTTGTCGAGGATGTCGTAGTTCCCCACGCGCAGGGCGGCGTGCCGGCCCCGGCAGAGCGCGTCCAACTGGTAGTCCGTCAGCGCGCCCGTCGAGACGAAGACGTGCCCGAGGGAGATGGCGTCCGCGGCCGGGTGGGCGGCCAACAGGCGGTCCAGTTCCGCGTCGGGCAGCAGCCGGCTGGCGGTGATGGCCCGGGCGAGATCGTCTCGGCTCAAGCCGATGTCGGCGGCCGTCGTATCCATGGTCGTAACCTATTTCCGAGCGTACCGCGTGCTCAAACAAGCGCCAAGCGGGGAGAGGGCCGCCGGGCGCCGTGGGGTGGGATGGTCCGTGGCGACGGAACAACGGGCAGAGTCAGTCCGGGTCGCCGGCCAATCGTGGCGTGAAGGAGGGAGAATCCTGCAGCCCAACGCCATGCGATTGGGCGGGGCCACACCGTGCGATTTACTTCGATGAGGATACCACACGGGCGGGGCAATGTGAAGGGCAAATTCGCACGGCCGGCCGATGATTGGAGTCGGCCACGCGCTTCACTTACCACCAGCAGCGGTCGGCGTCGAACTCGACGATGCCGTAATCCTTGGGCGCAGGGGGCGGGGCAGCCGGTTCGGGATTTGGGCGTCTTGTGGGATGACGGCCGGACCTCGATTCACCGCCGTGAGGCGGTCGTGTTGGAGTTCCGCTTTTAAGCGGTCTGTGAGCTTCCGCCCATTGAGGCCGGCGAACCGAGTCTTCGAGGGTTCGCCTTCGTGGGTGACGACCGTTCGCCCAAGGGGTCGGACCCTCGAAGACTCGGTCCTCTTGGGCCTTCTGGGGGAGCGTTCCAAGACCGCTTAAAAGCGGAACTCCAACGCGACCGCCTGACGGCGGTGGTACGGATATGATAACAGCGTGGCGTTCCCCCGGAGGTGGCATGGCCGTTGCGACTCTGCGGTACCACGAGACGGCGCCGGCGGCGTTCCGCGGCGGCGTGGTGGCCGTCGGAAATTTCGACGGCCACCACGCCGGGCACAAGGCCTTGCTGGACGCCGCGCGTGAAATGGCGGGGGGCGTCGGCCCGGTGATCCCGGTCACGTTCGACCCGCACCCGTTGCAAGTGTTGGCCCCGGCCCGCTACAAGCCGCCGCTGACGACGGTGGCCGAGCGAGCCAAATTGCTCCAAGCCATCGGCGCGGACCACGTCGTCGTGTTGCAGACCACGCCGGAGTTGCTGGCCCTCTCCCCCGATTATTTCTTCGAGACGATCATTCAACAAGCCCTCGCCCCGCGCGGCATGGCCGAGGGCTTCAACTTCCGCTTCGGCAAAGATCGGGCCGGGGACAACGACTTGCTGCGGGCGCTGAGCGCCGCGGCGGGCATCCAGTTCCGCGAAGTGCCTGCCTTCGAGATGAACGGCGAACCCGTGTCCAGCAGCCGCGTGCGGGACGCCTTGCTGGCCGGGGACATCGACCGGGCGACGCGGCTCTTGGGCCGGCGCTACCGCCTGACGGGGACGGTCGTGGAAGGGGCCAAGCGCGGCCGCACCATCGGCTTCCCGACGGCCAATTTGGGCGACGTACCGACGCTGCTGCCCGCCGACGGCGTGTACGCCGTGCGCGCGTGGCTGGACGGCCAGCCGTTGATGGGGGCCGCCCACATCGGCCCCAACGCGACGTTTGGTGAATCTGTTCGCACAGTCGAAGTTTACCTCATCAACTTCACCGGCGACATCTACGGCTGCCCGCTGGCCGTGGACTTCGCCGCCCGCGTGCGCGGCACCCAAAAGTTTGCCAGTGTGGACGAGTTGGTGAAGCAAATGACCGCCGACGTGGACCGGGCCAAGACGCTGCTGGAGGGGCCATGACCGACGACCTGCGCGCCCGCGTGGAAACGGCCCTGCGGACCCAAGTGGCCCCCGCCCTCGACCTCGACGGCTCCGGCATCGACGTGCTGGACGTGGACCGCGGCTGCGCCCGCGTGCGCCTGACCGGCCTTTGCGCCGGCTGCCCCGGCAACCTGATGAGCCTCGTGCCGTTCATCGAGACGGAGTTGCGGCGGCACGTGCCGGAGATTGAGTATCTGGAAGTGGCGCCCTAATGTTCCTCGGCTACAACACCAACGGCTTCGCCCACCACCGCCTGCCGGACGCCGTCGATATTCTTGCTGACCTCGGCTACGCCGGGGTCGCCCTCACGGTGGACGTTCATGCCTTGGACGTGTTCGCCAAACACCATGCCGCCGAGCGGGAGGAGGTCGCCGAGTTGCTGGCCGCCCGCCGCATGGCGAGCGTGATCGAGACCGGGGCGCGGTTTCTGCTCGACCCGACGCGCAAGCACCAGCCGACGCTGCTCGACCCGTTGGCCGTGCCGCGGTCCCGCCGGGCCGACTTCCTGAAACGCTGCGTCGAACTGGCGGCCGCGCTGAAGTCGGACGCCGTGAGTCTGTGGTCCGGCACGCCCGTGGAATCGGCTTCCGCGGAAGCGCTGATGGACCGCCTTGTCGCCGAGCTGCGCCCGCTGTGCGACTTCGCGGCTACCTGCAGCGTCCGGCTCGCCTTCGAGCCGGAGCCGGGCATGTTCATCGACACGATGGCGCAGTTCCGCGAGCTATTCGACCGCGTCAATCACCCGGCGTTCGGTCTTACGTTGGACGTGGGCCATCTCCATTGCCTCGGCGAATTGCCGGCGAGCCAACACATCACCGAGTGGAAAGACCGGCTCTGGAACGTCCACGCCGAAGACATGAAGGCCGGCGTCCACGACCACCTGATGTTCGGCGACGGCGACATGGACTTCGCGGACGTGTTCTCGGCGTTGCGGGAGATTGAGTATCAGGGCGGCGTCTTCGTGGAGTTGTCCCGGCACAGCCACAACGCGGTCGAGACGGCGAGGAAGTCGATGGCGTTCTTGGCTCAATACATGAGATGACGGCACAACCGCCGTGAGGCGGTCGTGTTGGAGTTCCGCTTTTAAGCGGTCTGTGACCTGTCACCCGCATGAGGCCGGCGAACCGAGTCTTCGGGGGTTCGCCAAACATGGGTGAAAGCCGTCAGCCCACGGGGTTGGACCGTTTACCTCACCCCCCGGCCCCCTCTCCGAAACGGAGAGGGGGAGCAAGTGGGCGAAGCCTTCTTTGGTTTGGTCCCCCCTCTCCGCTTCGGAGAGGGGGTTAGGGTGGGCTGTATTCAACTTTCTCTTGCGTGGGTTTGGCGTTCATCCCGAAACTGTTACGCCGTTGCGTCGGCGAACAGCTTTTGTCGCAGACGGCC
>JAYUGD010000494.1:0-5029 GCA_043767785.1 Zavarzinella sp.
CGGGGCCACCGTCGGCCGTCTGCGACAAAAGCTGTTCGCCGACGCAACGGCGTAACAGTTTCGGGATGAACGCCAAACCCACGCAAGAGAAAGTTGAAAACAGCCCACCCTCGCCCTGTACCACTGCGACGAGGGCCAAGGCGACGTCCTGAAGGACTCGTCCGGCAACAAGCACGACGGCAAGATCGTCGGGGGCAAGTGGGTGACGGCCGGCGGCGGGCGTCCCGCCGAGGCTGTTCAACGCCTGCTTCTGGAGACCGATAAGAGTTTCGTCAAACTGCCGAATCTCCCGTTTGACCGCCGTGTGGCAGGCACGGTCGAGCTGTGGATGGAGGATATGAAAGCTCTCGGCGAGGTGGATGCAGTCCCGATTCTTTTAGGCGGCGAAAAAGCTCGCGCCTACCTGCAAATCGGAAGTGGGAGGATCCAATGGGTGGTGGTGCCCGAGGCGGCGGGGTTGGAAAAAGATGTCCCGTGTCACCTCGTCATCCTCCACGAAATTCCTCCGCTGCCCTACCACGTGGCGGCGAGTTGGGCTCCCGACGCATTGCCGCGCCTCTTCGTCAACGGCAAGGAAGTGAACAAGCGCACCGATTATCAAGTTCGGGTGCCCGACAACGCGCCCACGACAATTGGCGACGACCCAAAAAACGTGCAGGCTGCCGCGGGTGCGTCTTGTTCATTCAGTGTCCGTGACGTTCGGATATCCCGCGGCGTCCGGTTCAAGACCGACTTTACTCCGGCGCGCGTCCTTACGGCCGACATGGATACGGCCGCCCTCTACCCGTGCGACGACGGGCAGGGGGACGTCCTCAGGGACGCATCCGGCAACAAGCACCACGGCAAGATCGTCGGGGCCAAGTGGGTGAAAGGGGCGGGGCCGAAAACGCCCGCCGGTCCGCCAGACTTCGCCTTGAGCTACGCGGGCAACGAGGCCGGCGTGTGGGACGGCGCGTCCGTCCCGAACGGCGGGCCGTGGACGGTCGAAGGGCGGATCACCCCGCGAATGTCGGAAAAGGCCGGCCAAGGCCGGTACGAGATCTTTTCCGGCCCGCTGGCCGTGGCCGTCGTCCGCGATGCGGCCAACCAAAAGCTGTACTGGGCCGGCTGGAACACCGACGAGAACGGGGTGAATGAATTGCGGTCCACGCAGCCCGTTGGCCTGAACCAGACGGCCCACGTCGCCGTGGTGTACGACACGGAGACGCTGCGGCTGTTCGTCGATGGCGTCCCCCAAGGCGAGCGCCCCCTAAAGTTCAAAGGGACGCCGATCAAGGTGTTCATGTTCGCGGGGCCGTCGGGGGGGGCGATCACCGGGGGCAACGGCTTCGTCGGCCTGATCGACGAGGTCCGCTTCTCGTCGGTCGCCCGGTATAAGGCGGCATTCACGCCGCAGAAGCGGCTCGAGCCGGACGCCGACACCATCGCCCTCTACCACTTCGATGAGGGGACGGGCGAGGCCTACAACGACAGTTCGGCCAACAAACACCACGGCAAAGCCACTGGGGCGAAGTGGGTACAGGTCGAGGGGGCGGCGGATGTCGGCGCGGCGATCCCGGCCGGCGAGTTTCAGCCCCTCTTCAACGGCAAGGACTTGACGGGTTGGCAGGTGAAAGGCGAGAAGTCGGAATGGGCCATTGATCCGGCGACGGGCGTGCTGACGGCCGCCGGCAAGGCGCCGGGCTATCTGTTCACCGAGAAGGAGTACGGCGACTTCACCCTCAAGCTCGAGTTCCAGTTGGACGCCAAGGCCAACAGCGGCGTCGTCCTCCGGGCCGACCCGGCGGAGGCGTCACACGTCGAAGTGCAGCTCGCGGACGTGGAGCAGTTTCCGACGGGCATGCTCTTCGTGACTGAAAACAGTGACCAAGGCGGCTACTTGGCCACGGATGGGAAAGTGTCGCTCAAAAAAGAGTGGAATGAGATGGAAGTCGAGCGGCGCGGGAGCAACTTGCGGGTGACGGTCAATGGGGCCGTCGTCCAGATCCAAGACCTCAGTCGCTTCGCCGGGAAGCCCGGCGTCCTGCCCGGCGTCACCCGGAAGGCCGGTCGGATCGGGTTGCAAAGTCAAACCGGCCAAGCCAAGTTCCGAAACATCCGGATCGAGACGGGACCGGCGGCCGACGCGGGATGGAAGCCGCTGTTCAACGGCAAAGACCTGACGGGCTGGAAGTCTCACCCGGAGCAGCCGGGGAATTGGAAAGTCGAGAACGGCGTCCTCGTCGGGTCCAAGGCGAAGGGCCACCTGTTCACCGACCTCGGGGATTTTGACAACTTCCACGCCCGACTGAAGGTGAAGCTCAACAAGCCCGGCAACAGTGGGCTGTACTTCCGGGCGCCGTTCGCGCTGACGGGCGGCGAGTACCCGAGCGGCGGGTACGAGGCCCAGATGGAGTACACCGGCCTCGAACAGTTCAAGACGGGGAGCGTGTTCGGCTTCGAACACGCCGGCAAGAATTTCCAAGTCCCCCCTGACGCATGGTTCACGCTGGAGGTGATCGCGGACGGCAACCACATCGTCACCAAGATTAACGGCGAGACGTACACCGATTTCACGGAGAAGGACCCCACTTATCAAAAGGGCCACTTCGCGATCCAGTGCATGACCGTGGGGACCGTCGTCCAAGTCGAGTCCTTCGAGGTCAAGCGGCTGAATGGCGTTGACCCCGACCGGACGGCCGCCGAGCGGGCGCTGTCGATCGGGAGCATTGTCTTCGTCGAAGCGGTCGAGAAAGTTCATGATGTCCGCGCGGTCAAGGACTTGCCGCCGGGAAAATTTTCGGTCACGCACATCGACTTTTCGACGAAAGCCACCAATGACGATTTGGAAATCCTCAAGCCGCTGACGGCCGTCATCCGGCTCGGGCTGAACTGCCCGAAAATCAGCGGCGCCGGGCTGGAACACTTGCAAACGCTGACGAAATTAGAATACTTGGACCTGAATTCCAGTGCAGTGAGCGGAGATGACTTGGCCCGTCTTAAGGCCCTCCCGAAGCTTCATACGTTGTTGCTGCAAGGCACGCGGGTCGGGGACGACGGCATGGCGAACCTCAAGTCGATTGCCTCGCTGCGATTGCTGGACGTCGGCTACACGAATGTCGGCGACGCCGAATTGGCGCAGTTGAAGGCGCGGACCGACCTTGAAAGATTGTCATTGGATGGGACAACAGTTAGCGACGGCGGCTTGGCACATTTGACAGATCTGAAGGGCTTGCGGAAATTACACCTGAAGTCGACGAAGGTCACGGCCGCTGGCGTGAAAAAACTCGCCGCGGCGCTGCCGGAGTGCAGAATCGAATCGGACCACGGCGTCATTGAGCCGAAGAAGTGACGGCATCCGTCACACGTTCCCGGCCGTCACGTCCGCTTCGGTCTTGCCGGCCAGGGCTTTTTTGACGACGCCGTTCATCAGCAGTTCGGCCAGCGGCGTCGTCACGCGGCCCAGCGTGGTGACGGCGTCTTGCAGAAGGTCCGGGTCCGTGCCGTCGAGGGCGGCCAAGACGGTGGCGCGGGCGGTGGTCACGGCTTGGCGCTCGTCAGGGCTGAGGGCGTCGCCGACTTCGGCTAAGGCCTTGTCCGTGTGTTTCAGGTCGGCCTTCGCCTTGTTCTGGTACTCGATCAGGCGGCGGGCGGTAAAGTCCGCGTGGGCGTTGGCGACGCTGTCCATCACCAGTTGATCGACCTCTGTGGTCGAGAGGCCGTGGGCGGCTTGGACCGTGACACTCGTCTCGGTCCCGCTGCGTTGCTCCTTGGCGCTGACCGTCAGCATGCCGTTCTCGTTCACTAAAAAAGTCACGTCCACTTGCGGGAAGCCGGCCGGCATCGGCGGGATGCCGGAGAGTTTGAACTCGCCGAGGCGCTTGCAATCGGCGACCAGTTCCCGCTCCCCCTGGTAGATGTTCAGCAGGATCGCCGTCTGCCCGTCGGCCGACGTGCTGTAGCGCGTCGTCGCCCGCGCCGGGACGGTCGTGTTGCGGTGGATCACCTTGTCCATCACGCCGCCGAGTGTCTCCAGCCCGAGGGAGAGCGGTATCACGTCCAAGAGCAGCATGTGCCGACGGCCCCCGGAGAGGATGTCGGCCTGCACGGCCGCCCCGAGGGCGACCACTTCGTCCGGGTTCAAATCGGTGTGCGGCGTGCGGCCGAAGAACTCGCCGACGCGCTTCCGGACGTAGGGGATCCGCGTCGACCCGCCGACCATCACCACGTCGTTGACTTGGGCCTTCTTCACGTCCGCGTCCCGCAGGGCGTTGCGGCACTTCTCCAAGGCCCGGTCGATGTGCGGGGCGATCAGTTGCTCGAACTCGGCCCGAGAGAACGTCCGACGATACCCCTCGATGGCGAACTCGGCCGACTCGGCGGAGGAGAGGGCGATCTTCACTTTCTCGGCCTGGTCGCGCAGCTCCTGCAACAGTTGCGGGTTCCGCACGGCAAGATCGACGCCCATCTCGCGGGCGGCGACTTCCATGATGGCGTGGTCGAAGTCGTCCCCGCCGAGGTAGGTGTCCCCGTTGGTGCTGAGGACTTTGAAGACGCCGTCGTCGATGCTCAGGATCGAGCAGTCGAACGTCCCGCCGCCGAGGTCGAAGACGGCGACGGTCCCGGTCTTCTGGCGGTCCAGCCCGTAGGCGAGGGCGGCGGCCGTCGGCTCGTTGACGATGCGCAGCACGTCCAGCCCGGCGATGCGGCCGGCGTCCCGCGTCGCCTGGCGCTGGCTGTCGTCGAAGTAGGCCGGCACGGTGATGACGGCCTTGGTCGGGTCGCCGGCCCGCCGCCGCACTTCGCGGAGGATCATCGCGGACAATTCTTCCGGCGAGTGTTCCCGCCCGCCGATGCGGACGTGCAACACCTTCCGGCCGTCGGCCATCTCCCGCTCCACGATCTGGTGCGGGAGGAGTTTCAAGTCCTTTTGCAAGTCGGCGAGCGTGCGGCCCATGAGCCGTTTGACGCTGAAAATGGTGTGGTCCGGGTCGCTCAGCGCCCGGTCGCGGGCGGCGACTTCCATGATGGCGTGGTCGAAGTCGTCCCC
>JAYUGD010000495.1:0-5028 GCA_043767785.1 Zavarzinella sp.
CATTTCACCCGCCGATCAGTCCGTCACGCCAATCCAGCGCCACCCCCGCCGGTTCGGCTCCAGCCCCGGCCGACTGCGACGGCTTTGGTCGGCCCGGCCCGGAGAAATTGCGAGTGGCTGACCGCGACGGCTCCGATGAATCGGCGGACGCCCCGCTCGGCGCCGCCGCGTGGGCAACCGCCGTCCTCGCGGGGGCGTGCCTTTTCATTGTTGCCGCCGTTGTTTGCTTCATTCCGCACTGCGCCGGGCCGAAACACGGGGGCATGCGGGATGCCCCTCTCGCCGCGGAAGAACACGAAGGCCCAGGGCCGCTCCGTTGACGAGTTCCCAAGTGCGTCCGAACATTGACCATTACCGACCCCTTTCCCCGCCGGCATCGAGCTTGGGAGAATGGCGGCGCCCACGCCTCCGCACCCTCCGGTCCCTCCGGGACGACCGGCCCGCCGGCCCACGGGGGGTGATCAGAACCGTTGCGGTCGGCCCCGCGCTCCGGTACGATGACCGAATCATCGGGGGGGCCGGGCCGTGGGGACGCTGTTCCGCAGTTATGTGAGGCGGTTTCGCATGCACCGCCCCCTGGACGGGTGGCTGCCGCCCGCGGAATTGCCGGCCGGGCTGGCCCTCGTGCCGTGGGACATCTCCCACATTCCCTGTTACGCCGACGTCCTCGCCCGCACCTTCCGCGGCACCATCGACGCCCGGTTATTTCCCGACCTCGGCCATTACCCCGGCTGTCTGGAATTGATGGCGATCATCGCCGGGCAAGCCGGCTTCGTCCCCGGGGCGACGTGGCTGGTCCGGCATCAGGGCGACAGCGTCGCCTGCATTCAGGGCGTGCGCCACGACGGCGGGGTCGCCGTCGTCCAGAACGTAGCCGTCCGGCCCGGCTTCCAGGGGCGCGGCCTCGGCAAAGTGTTGCTGCACGCGGCCCTCGTCGGGTTCCACGGCGCCGGCGTGCGCGAGGCCCGGCTGGAGGTGTCCGCGAAGAACGACCGGGCCGTCCGGCTGTACCACCATTTCGGCTTCCAGCGCCTCAAGACCATCTACCGGGAGACGCAACCGGACGCGGCCGAATACACTATCTGAACGCCCGGCGCCCGCCCCACCGAGAAGACTTCGTGCCGCAGGATATTTACACCCACCAACTTCCCAACGGCATGACGCTGCTCGCGGACCGGATGTCTCACGTCCGCTCCGTCGCCTTCAGCTTCCTGGTCCCGGCCGGGGCGGCCTACGACCCGGCCGGCAAGTTCGGCCTCGCCACCTTGGCCACAGATCTGCTGACCCGCGGGGCCGGGAGTCGGGACAACCGCCAACTCTCGGACGCGCTGGACAACCTCGGCGTGGACCGCGGCGAGTCGGCCGGGACGATGAACGTGCAACTCTCCGGGGCGACCATCTCCCGGAACCTGCTGCCGACCTTGGCCATCTACGCGGACATCCTGCGCCGCCCGCGCCTGCCGGAGCCGGAACTGGACGCCGCCAAGGCCCTGAGCCTGCAAGACATCCAGTCCACCGAAGACGAGCCGCAGCGGAAGGTGATGCTCGAACTCCGCAAGCGCTACTACCCCGACCCGCTGAGCCGGGACAACCGCGGGCTGGCCGCCGACGTGGAGGCCGTCACCATCGCGGACGTCCGGCAGCATGTGGAGAAGTACTTCCAACCCAAGGACGTGATCCTCTCCGTCGCCGGGGACTTTGAGTGGGCCGCCCTCAAGGGGGAGATCGAAACACTTTTCGGGGATTGGAAGGGCAGCCCGCGCACGCCGCCGGTGATCGGCGCCCACACGCCGGCCTCCGGGCACGTGCAAAAAGACCTCGACCAGACGCAAATCGCCATCGCCTTCCCGAGCATCCCGACCAACGACCCGGAAGTCTACACCGTCCGCGGGGCCGTCGGCGTGCTGTCCCAGGACATGAGTTCCCGCCTGTTCAGCAACGTGCGCGAGAAGCACGGCCTGTGCTACTCCGTGTACGCCAGCTACGAGAGCCACAAGGACCGCGGCACCATCATCGGCTACGCCGGCGCCCGCCCGGAACTGGCCCAGGAGACGCTCGACCGCACGCTGGCCGAGTTCCGGCAACTCAAGGACGGCATCGAACAAGAGGAACTGGACCGCGTGAAGATCGGCCTCAAGTCGGCCCTCATCATGCGGCAGGAGTCCACCGGCGGCCGGTCCAGCGCCCTCTCCGCCGACTGGTACTACCTCGGCCGTTTGCGGACACTGGACGAAATCCAAGCGGCCGTCAACGCCCTGAGCGTGCCGAAGATTTTGGCGTACCTGGACCGGCACCCGATGCAAGATTTCACCGTGGTGACGCTGGGGCCGGCGGGGTTGAAGGTGTGAAGCGGGCTCGCCGCGAAAGGCAACCTAACCCCCCGTCCCCCTTCCCTAAGAAGGAAGGGGGAGCAAGTGAGTCTAAGTTTTCTGCCCGCCTGTTACTGAGCCATCAAACTGCGATGTCTACCCGCTTGCTCCCCTTCCTTCTTAGGGAAGGGGGACGGGGGTTAGGTTGGCGGCAAGCCCGACAGCCCGCGACCGACACGCAATACAGGAGACTTCTCACCCATGCCCTTCCACCGCCTCACCCTCCCCAACGGCCTGACCGTCCTCGGGGAGACCAACCCGGCGGCCCTGTCCGTGGCGGTCGCCTTTTGGGTGAAGACCGGGTCGCGGGACGAGCAGCCGGCCGAGTCCGGCGTGTCGCACTTCTTGGAGCACATGGTCTTCAAGGGGACGCCCCGGCGGGACGCCTTCCGGGTGAACCGGGACTTCTCGGCCATCGGCGCGGACAACAATGCGTGGACGTCGGAAGAGAACACGGTGTACCACGCCGTCGTGCTGCCGGAGTTCCTGCCGGAACTCGTGGACGTGCTGGCCGACATCATGCGGCCGTCCCTGCGCGTGGAGGACTTCGACACCGAGAAGAAGGTGATCCTCGACGAGATCGTCCGGTACGAGGTGCAGCCGGGCTGGGCCAGCTTCGACCACGCCCGCAAGAATTTCTACGGCGCCCACCCGCTGGGCAACAGCGTGCTGGGGACCAGCGAGAGCGTGACGGCCCTGACGCCGACGCAGATGACGGACTACTTCAACCGGCGGTACGCGGCCGGCAACATCGTCGCCGTGGCGACCGGCAACTTCGACTTCGCCGCGTTCACGAAGCTCGTGGAAGAGCGGTGCGCCGGCTGGCCCGCCGGGACCGTCGGCCGGGCGAACCGGACCGAGGCGGCCGGGCAGGGCGGCACGCACGTCATCACCAAGCCGCCGGAGAAGGTGGCCCAGCAGTACATGACGCTGATCGCCCCGGCCCCGGCTGCGAACGCCCCGCTGAGTTACGCGGCGGCGGTGCTGGCCACGGCCGTCGGGGACTACTCGGGGAGCCGCATGTTCTGGGCCTTGGCCGACCCGGGCTTGGCCGACGAGGCCGGCATGGGCATGGACGAGTGTGACGCCGCCGGGGCATACTTCGCCTCGTTCAACGGCGACCCGGAGACGGCGCAAGAGTGTTACGGCATCGTCCGCGGCTTGCTGGACGACGTGCAGAAGAATGGCCTGACGGCCGCCGAGTTCGAGCAGGCGAAGACGAAGATCCTCTCCCGCGAGTTGCGGGCCGGGGAGCGCAGCCGCCGGCGGATGCTAACGGTGGCCAAGGACTGGGTGTACCGCGACACGTACCGCACCGTGGACGACGAGATGCGGGCGTGGGACGCGGTGACGCTCAACGACGTGCGGGCCGTGCTGGACGCCTACCCGCTGACGAACCAGACGGTGTCGGCCTACGGCCCGCTGGCGGGGATCGAGGGGTGAGCGCCGGGCCTGCCCCGCGAACAGGCTCAGGCCAAAATGCGGGAGATGGCCCACTCGCACGCCTCGCGCACCGTCGGGTCGGCGTGGGCCGCCCCGAGGCGAAGGGCCGGCAACGCATGGCTGGCCCGCTGGTTCCCGAGGACGACGGCGGCGTTCCGCAACAGGCTTCGCCAATTCGCCCGCGTCAGCGAGGTTTTTTCCAGCCGCTTGGCGATTTGGTTCCCCGAGAGCGTGAAGAGTTCCGCGGGGTCGATGGCGGCGACGGCCGGGTTCAACGGCAGGCCGGGGGCGGCGTTGCCGTGCCGGTTCCACGGGCACACGTCTTGGCACACGTCGCACCCGAACAGCCACTCGCCGACGCCCGGCCGCAGTTCCAACGGGATCGGCGCCTTGGCCTCGATGGTCAGGTAACTAATGCACTTCCGGGCGTCCAGCGTCCCGGCCTCGGTGAAGGCGTCCGTCGGGCAGGCGTCCAAGCACGCGGTGCAGGTGCCGCAATGGCTGCCGGCGTGCGACTCGTCCGGCGTGAGGTCGAGCGTGGTGAGCAGCCCGGCGAGGACGAAGAAGCTCCCCAAATCCTTGTTGATGAGCATGGTGTTCTTGCCGAACCACCCGAGGCCGGCCCTGCGGGCGAAGTCCCGCTCCAACAGCGGGGCCGAGTCCGCCACGCCGTGCGCGCGGCACCCGGGAACTTCGGCCTCCAGCCAGTCCCGCAGGGCGTTGAGCTTGGCCCAACAAAAGCCGTGGTAGTCCGGCCCGTGGGCGTACTTGGCGACCTTGGCGGCGGATGGCGGCAAGTCGGTCGGGTACGTCAACGCCAACATGACGACGCTGCGCACGGCCGGCAACACACTCGCCGGGTGCCGCCGCAACTCGGCCTTCTCGGAAAGGTAGGTCATCTCCCCGGCGTAGCCGCGGGCGAGCCAATTCGTGAACCGCTCGAAACCGTCGGCCTCCGTCGCCTTGGCGATCCCCGCGAGCGCGAACCCGACGCCGAGGCACTTGGCCTTGATGCGGGCTTCGAGGGTGGTGGATGGCGTCATGAAATACCGCCGCGAGGCGGTCGTGTTGGAGTTCCGCCTTCAGGCGGTCTTGGGCCTCCCCGTCACCGTGAGCAGGAGGACCGGAGTCTTCGACGGTCCGACCCCGTGGGCGAATAGTCGTCACCCAAGAAGGCGAACCCTCGAAGACTCGGTTCGCCGGCCGCCTCCGGGTG
>JAYUGD010000496.1:0-1702 GCA_043767785.1 Zavarzinella sp.
GGGAGATAAGGAATGTCCGTGGCCATGCTGTTGCTCGCGCTCTCGGGGACGCCGGGGGCCGGGGGGGACGAGTTGAAGGCCCTCTCCGGCAATTGGAAGGTCGTCGCCATTTTCGAGGAGGGGCAGTCCCTCTCGGAACGCGAGATCACCGGCGAGTTGTTCGCCGAGGGGAAGATCAGCATCGACGGGCCGGTGATTAGCTTCCTGCCGCCGGGGGCGTTCGAGAGGAAGTCCGTCGCGTTCATCGTGGACAAGACCACGGAGCCGAAGCAAATTTCCCTCGTCGGGGCGTCCAAAGTGGGGAGCAAGGGCATCTTCATGCTGGCCGGGGACAGCTTGATGGTGTGCGTCGCCGGCATGGGCGAGAAGGAAGCCCCGACGGAGTTCGCCACGCCGAAGAACTCGGGCCGCATTCTGATGACGTTCAAGCGCCTGACCGGCGACGAGAAGGCGGACCCCGCGCCGCACCGCCCGGCCCCGGCGGCCGTCGAGGACAAGTTGCCGCCGCTCGACCCGCTGTTGCAGCCCGACGGGCCGAAGGCTCCCGCGTTGCCGGCCACGCCGCCGCCGGTCGCCCCGGTTGATGAAGGCAAGTTCAAGAAAATGCTCGTCGGCACGTGGGGCCACCAGACGGAAGACAACGTCGCGTACATCACCCTGAACGCGGACGGGTCGTTCAGCATGTCCACCGCGTGGAAGCGGTCGATCAAGCGCGTGTTCAACGACGACATTCGGACGAGCGGGGATTGGACGCTGCAAGCCGGCGTGATCGTGGCCAAGGTGGCCACGTCCACCACCAAGGAACTGAAAGGCCAAGTGTACTCGTACCGCGTCCTCCGCATCGGCGAAACCGACTTGGTGGCCGTCGATCAGACCGGGAAATCCCGCCGCGAGTGGAAAGTACGGTAAGCGAGGCGAGTTGGGCGGGCGGGCCGCGTCAGGTCACCTTGCGGACTTTCCCGCCCGTTTGGTATCACGTCCTATCATGCACCGGCGGCCGGGTCTCCCGCGTCGCCGGTTGTCTGTTTCAGGTGTCATCGTTATGAACAGTCGGGCCCCCCGTCGCGCGGTCACCTTGCTCCTGGCGGGCCTGTTGGCGCTGCCGGTCGGGTGTCGCAGCACCGTCATGGACCGCACGCCGGTCAAGGCGGGGTTCAGCCCGTCGCGGCTCATTGACCCCGTCGCCCAACTCGACTCCAACACGCTGATGAACTGGGACGACCTGACCGCGCTCGCGGACAAGCTGAAGGAGACCAACCGCCCGGCCGTGCTGCCGCCGCAAAAGAACATCCTCGTGCTGTCCGGCGGCGGGGCGTTCGGGGCGTATCCGGCCGGCCTGTTGGTCGGGTGGAGCGAGGCCGGCACGCGGCCGGAGTTCGACGTAGTGACGGGAATCAGCACCGGCGCCCTGATCGCCGTGTTCGCGTTCGCCGGCAAAGAATACGACCCGTTCCTCAAGCAGAACTACACCAGCACGACGAACAAAGACATCTACCGGATGAAGTACTTCGTCCGCGGCCTGTTGTCGGAGTCGCTGGCCGAGTCCACGCCGATGCGGGACCGCATCCGCGAGCAGGCCTCGGCCGAGTTGATCGCCAAGGTGGCCGCCGAGCACCGCAAGGGCCGCCGGTTGTACATCGGCACCACGGACCTCGACGCCCGCCGCCCCGTGATTTGGGACATGGGCCACATCGCCGGCGAG
>JAYUGD010000497.1:0-13375 GCA_043767785.1 Zavarzinella sp.
CGGCGGCTGACGCCGCTCGGCTCACCTCATTAATCTTTGGTTACTTCTTATAAACCTTGGCGGGATCGAAAATCCGCTCGCCGACGACCGTGGGTTCGCCGTCTTCCAACTTGCGGAAGAAGCAGCTCGCGTAACCCTCATGGCAGGCGGCCCCGCCGATCTGCTTCACCTTCAATAAGACCGTGTCGAGGTCGCAGTCCAAGTAGATGCCGCGGACCTCTTGGACGTTGCCGCTCTCCTCGCCCTTGCGCCAGAGGCGGTTTCGGCTGCGGGAGAAGTAGCACGCCCGGTTGGTGCGGACGGTCTCGGCGAACGCCTCGGCGTTCATCCACGCCATCATCAGCACTTCGCCGGTGTCCGCGTCTTGGGCGATGGCGGGGACCAGCCCGCCGCCCTTCTCGAAATCAGGCGTCATTGTCTTTCACCATATTCCCTGAGGGACGAAACTGACTCTTCACGGCCGGGTCGCGTAAGACTACGAGCGCCCAGATGGCGCACGGCAGCACGAAAACCGACGCGGCTTGGAGGAAGACGACCGAGATAATCCCCAAGATCGCCGCCGCCCTCGCGAACCGATACCTGCGGAATTGCTTCATCCGGACGGCCCCGGCAAGGACGACGGCCAAGTAGGCGGTCCCGACGACGCCGAGGCCCGTGAAAATCGGCCCGACTTCTTCCGCTTGTTGGGCTCGTCCGGCGTTAGGAGGGTCCGCCGCCAATAATAAGCGGAACAACATCCACACGCCCCACACCGCCAAGGCTAGGAATGGGAGCATGGTGACCGCCGCGCCAATCATCAAGAGAATTGCCGGGAGGGCCAGCCGCCGCCGCGCGTCGGCGGCCGGGTCGCCGTGGATGTCGTCGTAATCCCCGAGGGAATCGCCGGCGCCGTCCCGGCGCGGGGGGTCAATATTCGTCGTCATAATCTCGGGCCGGGCCGCGGGTGCGTCGGAATTGCCGCTTCACGTTCGCGTCTTGCATGGCCACGAGCGCCCAGATGCCGAAGCCGACGCTCAGCAGCCCGCACACGCCGAAGCAGGCGATGTTGGCGACGGCCATGATCGCCGCCGTCATCGCCAGCCCGTAACCCCGCAAAGCCTTCATGCGGACGGCGCCGGCCAACATGACGGCGGAATACGGGATGTACAACGCGCAAACGACAGCGACGATGACGCCGTCTTCCTCGGTTTTGCCCGGCCCGGGGTTCTGAAACATTACCATGCCGGCGACCGCGCCGATGAGCGCGATCACCAAGGACAAGAGCGAGACGACGACGAGGCAGACCGCGGGGGGGCCTACTTTGGCTAGGGCGGCCTCCCGTGTGCCGCCGTACTCGCGGGCGTCGTCGTAGTCCTCCCGGTCGTCGTACCGGGAGCCGGCCCGCCGGGTGCGGCGTTCGTCGTCCCATTCGTCCGGGCGGCCGGCGCTCATGACGCGGATGCTCTCAGTAGGTGACGAGGCTAAAGACGTCGTACCCGGCCAGACGTTCGCGCCCGTTCAGGAACGACAGTTCGATCACGAAGGCGCATCCGACCACGACGCCGCCGACGGACTCGATCAGGGAACACCCGGCCCGCATCGTCCCCCCGGTCGCCAGCACGTCGTCGAGCAGCAGCACGCGGTGGCCGCGGATCACGGCGTCCTCGTGCATCTGCAACTCGGCGCTGCCGTACTCCAGGTCGTACTTCGCGGAGACGATCTTGTGCGGCAACTTTCCCGGCTTGCGCAGCGGTACCAGTGGCCGATTCATCTTCAACGCCAGCGGGGCGGCGAACAGGAACCCGCGGGCCTCAGCCGCCGCGATGGCGTCAATCCTCACGCCCGCGTAGTGGTCGGCCAATTGCGTGATCGAATCCGCGAACGCGGCCGGGTTCGCCAGCAGCGGCGTGATGTCCTTGAACATAATGCCCGGCTTTGGGAAGTCGGGCACGTCGCGGATGTGGTCGGTCAGGGGCATGGGAGCGCTCTTACTTGTTGCCCAACGCCGTGCGGGCCGCTTCCATTACCTTGTCCACGGTGAAGCCGAAGTATTGCACAAGGTCTTTCACCGGGGCCGAGTTGCCGAAGCCGTGCATGCCGAGGGAGACGCCGTCGAGGCCGACGTAGCGGTCCCACCCGAACGTGCGGGCCATCTCCACGCTCACGCGGGCGCGGACGCTCGGCGGCAGGACGGCGTCGCGGTACTCTTGTGGTTGTTGGTCGAACAGTTCCATCGACGGCATGGAGACCACGCGGGCCTTCACGCCTTGGGCGGTCAACTTCTCGTAGGCTTCGACCGCCAAATAGAGTTCGCTCCCCGTCGCCATCAGGATAATGTCCGGCTTGCCGCCGGCCGCGTCCGCGAGGACGTAGCCCCCCTTGGCCAAGCCGCTGACGGCGGCGTACTTGGTGCGGTCGAGCGTCGGCATCGCCTGCCGGGACAGGATCAAACAGGCCGGATTGTGCTTCAATTGGGCGATCACCCGCCACGCCTCGGAGACTTCGTTGGCGTCCCCCGGCCGCAGGACAATCATGTTCGGGATCGTCCGCAGAGAGGCCAGTTGCTCGATGGGCTGGTGCGTCGGGCCGTCCTCGCCGACGCCGATGGAGTCGTGCGTGAAGACGTGGACGGTCGGGATCTCCATCAGCGCCCCGAGGCGGATGGCCGGCTTCGCGTAGTCGCTGAAGATCAGGAAGCCCGAGCCGAACGGCCGCAGGCCGGAGACGGCCAGGCCGTTCAGCACCGCGGACATGGCGTGTTCGCGGATACCGAAGTGCATGTTGCGGCCGCCGGGGTTGTCGGCGCTCAGGTCGCCGGCTCCGTCGAACTTCAGCGTCGTCAGCGTGGACTTGGCCAAGTCGGCCGCCCCGCCGATGAGCCACGGGTAGTTCTTGCCGAGGGCGTTGATGACCTTGCCACCCGACTCCCGCGTCGCCATCCCTTTGGCGTCGGCGGGGAACACCGGCAAGTCCTTGTCCCACCCGGCGGGCAGGTCGCGGCGGTCGATGGCTTCGAGTTGGGCGGCGAGGTCCGGGTATTCCTTCTTGTACGCGGCGAACAGGGCGTCCCACTCGGCGTGGGCCTTCTTGCCTCGCGCGCCCATCAATTCCTGGAACCGCTCGCGGACGCCGTCGGGCACGAGGAACTTCTCGGTCTCGGGCCAGCCGTAGAATTTCTTCGCCCCCGTGATTTCTTCTTCGCCGAGCGGGGCGCCGTGGGCGTCCGATTGGTCTTCTTTCTTCGGGGCGCCGTAGCCGATGCGGCTGTCCACGATAATCATCGTGGGCTGGTCGGTGGTCTTCTTGGCGTTCGCCAGCGCATCCGCCAGCGCCTTCGTGTCGTTGGCGTCGGTCACATGCAGGACGTGCCAGTTATAGCCCTTGAAGCGGTGGGCCACGTCGTCGCTGTAGGAAAGGTCGGTCCGGCCGTCGATGGTGATGCGGTTGTTGTCGTACAGCCACGTCAGGTTGGAGAGTTTCAGGTGTCCCGCGAGCGAAGCCGCTTCGTGGGAGATGCCTTCCATGAGGCAGCCGTCGCCGCACAATGAAAAAACGTGGAAGTTAAACAGGTCGAAGGTCGGCTTGTTGTACCGGGCCCCCAGCCACCGCCCGGCGATGGCCATGCCGACGCTGTTGCCCAAGCCCTGACCGAGCGGCCCGGTGGTGGTCTCCAGCCCACTGGTGATATGACTTTCCGGGTGGCCGGGCGTCCGGCTGTTGAGCTGCCGGAACTTCTTGATCTGCTCCAGCGACACGGCCAATTCGCCGGTCGGCTTAAAGTCCTTGTCCAGTTGCGGAATGCCGGCGAGGTGCAACAGGGAGTAGACGAGCATCGAGGCGTGGCCGACGGACAGCACGAAGCGGTCGCGGTTCACCCACGTCGGGTCGGCCGGGTCGTAGGTGAGGAATTCCTGCCAGAGCGTGTACGCGACCGGGGCGAGGGCCATCGGCGTGCCGGGGTGGCCGGAGTTGGCCTGCTGCACGGCGTCCATGGACAGGGTGCGGATGGTGTTGATGCTCAGTTCGTCAATGCTCGTCGGCATGTCGCCCTCGGAAGAACAAAAATCACTCGGCCAACCGTAGCCGACTAATGTATGGCCGGCCCCCGGCGGCGGGAAACGAATTGCGGGGGGCGGGGGGAAGAAGTATGTTGAATGAAAGAGTTGTTCCGTAGGGGCCGCACATGCGGGGCGAAACGAATTCATTACCGTACCGCGTTGACCCGGACGGGAGGTGTCGCGTCGGCAAGACCAAAGTCGAAGCGGCTGAAATTCGGCGTCTCTGTGAAGAGCGCCAATGGCCGAGGTCGGAAATTGCCGAGCGGTTGTGGCACCGCTTGGAGATCTGAAGGCCCGTAAGGAGCCGCTTGGCATGAACCGTTCCGCATTCCAGCAGTTAGCCGACGAGCGGTTACTGGACGCCAGTTCGCTGTTGGCCGCGGGGAATTGGGCAGGTTCGTATTACTTGGCAGGGTACACGGTCGAGTGCGGTCTCAAATCTTGCGTGCTGGCGCGTGTCGCCGCTGATCAAGGTGTGTTGTTCGATGAAAAGAATTTTTCGGCCCGGTGCTGGACTCACGACTTGGAAACTCTCCTAGGCTTGGCCGATCTGATCAGAGCATTGAACGCCGATTTTCAAATTGACACACTGTTGAAGGCTCATTGGCTGATCGTCAAAAACTGGAATGAAATGTCCAGATACTTGAGCCAGCCTGAGTCCGAAGCTCGCAAACTGTTGTCAGCGATCAATCACCCGACATCCGGGATTCTCGCTTGGCTCCGCAAACATTGGTGAAGGAGACGTTATGTTTGTCCCTGACAATTATTTGGTCGAGGTCGGCCAGGAAATCGTGTCACGATTCCAGAACTACAAGCCGGTTTTCGTCGCATTCTGGGCGAAGGAGCAAGCCACGGAACACGGGCACTTGTTCATTGCTTCGGATGAGATCACATTAGATTCGATCGGTGACGATTACCACGAAATCGGCCGCTTGACCAACGGCGACCTTGACGTGTCTGAAGTTTCCATGCGAATCAAACTGATTCCTGGGGCTTCCGAAATGGCTCGAACCGCACTAAGTCTCCAAAGGCGTGGCCAAGGCGTCCTGCCATGCCGAATTCAAATCGGCGAACGCATGCTTGGCGATACAGCCATCGATGGAGGCCTAATCTATCCGGCCTTGCAACCGGCAGTTGCGGAATCGAGATGATCACACCCATGTCCCCACCCGGCTTTCCCCTCCTCCGCCCCCGCCGCCTGCGGCACAATCCGCTGGTGCGTGACCTCGTCCGCGAGACGCAGCTCGACGCGGGGGACTTCATCTTCCCCATGTTCGTGCGGGGCGGCCAAGGCGTCCGGCAGGAGATCGGGTCCATGCCGGGGAACTTTCAACTCAGCCCGGACACGCTGGTCGAGGAAGTCGGCGTGGCCAAGGACGCCGGGGTGAAGGCATTCATCTTCTTCGGCATCCCGGCGACCAAGGACGCGACCGGGTCCAGTGCCCTTGATGACGCGGGGATCGTCCAAGAAGCCTTGCGTCTTTTGCGGAAGACGTACCAGAACGACATTGTCCTCATCACGGACGAGTGCTTCTGCGAATACACCGACCACGGGCACTGCGGCATCCTGCACGAGAAGCAGGGCCGGACGGACGTGGACAACGACGCGACGCTCCCCATCCTCGCCGCCCAGTGCGTTAGTCACGCCAAAGCGGGCGCCGACATCATCGCGCCGAGCGGCATGATGGACGGCATGGTCGGGACCATCCGCGCGGGCCTCGACGCGGCCGGATTCGAGCACATCCCGATCATGAGTTACGCGGCCAAGTACGCCAGCGGCTTTTACGGGCCGTTCCGCGAGGCGGCCGAGTCCCCGCCGCAGTTCGGGGACCGCGGCGGCTACCAGATGGACCCGGCCAATTCGGACGAAGCCCTCCGGGAAGTGGAACTCGACGTGGCCGAGGGGGCCGACATCCTGATGGTGAAGCCGGCCCTCAGCTACCTCGACATCATCCGACGGGTGCGGGACACCTTCCGGCTCCCTGTCGCCGCTTACAACGTCAGCGGCGAGTTCGCGATGGTGAAGGCCGCCGCCCAGAAGGGGTGGATCGACGAGCGCCGCGTGACGATGGAAATCCTGACCAGCATCAAGCGGGCCGGGTGCGACATGATCCTGACTTACCACGCCGTCCAGGCCGCCAAGTGGCTGCGGGAAGGCTGAACTTGCCCTAGACTCCCGAGCCACCGCAGGGTATGGCCCGGCCCACGTCGGATTCCCGTGGGTTTTTCGGGGGGAGTGGGACAATGGCACGCGGACGATTCTTATGGGCGACAGCCCTGACCTTGGCCGGCGCCGTCGGGGCGTCGGCCCAAACGGACATCACGCGCATTCTCGCGGGCCCGACGGCTGATCCTTTGGCCCCGACGCGACCGCTGGCCTCGGCTCCGACCGCTGAGCCGGAAGACCCGCGGCCGGAAAGCCCCTACGACTTGAAGGCCGAGGCCGGGGCGTGGCTCGTCGCCGTCAAATCGTTCAAGGGGGAACGGGAAATCTACCGGCAGGGCCGGTGTGTCCCGGACGCCCGCGCGCGGGAACTCGCGGAGCAGTTGGCGACCTACATTCGCAAGGAATACAAGATTTACGCCTACGTCTACCCGCACGGGTGGGAGCAGCGGCAACTGCGGGACAAAGAGGCCGCGGAGTCACGGGAGCGGAAGCGGCTGTATTGGGTCGGCCAAGGCGTTCAGCCGGACGCGAAAATGTTATCGGTGAAGACCGTCAGCATCCCGGACGAGTACACCGTCTTCGTCGCCCCGGCCCGCGGGCCGCTGAAAGACCGCGAGACGGCCATCGACTTCGCCAACCAAGTCCGCAAGCTCAAGGCGCCGGACGAGTTCAACGACCGCCTGTTGCAAGGGTCGGACAGGGAAAATTCGCGCACCGAGGGCAGCAGCTTCAACGCCTTC
The DNA here is from genome assembly GCA_043767785.1 of Zavarzinella sp. Classification (GTDB taxonomy): domain Bacteria; phylum Planctomycetota; class Planctomycetia; order Gemmatales; family Gemmataceae; genus Zavarzinella. Next base: position 6,945 of record JAYUGD010000497.1, read on the forward strand.
CTCGCGTCGATGGCGGGGATGAACCCGGTCGCCAAGAAGGCGGCCTTGGCCGCGGCCGACAAGAACGCGGCCCTGGCGGAGGCCCCCAAGGCCGAGAAATACCTGATGGAGATGAACTCCGCGGAGTCGTACAGCCTGTTGCACAAGGCCCGCAAAAAGTGGACGCTCCTGGTGAAGACCTACGGCGGCGGCGGCAACATCGTCCAGACGGGCGCCACCGGGGCCGACGGCGGCCAAGGGACGAACCGCTTGGAGCAAGCCGCGAAACAGGCGCACCAACTGGCCGAGTTGCTCCGCAATCAGCCCGGCCAGAAATTCGACGCTTACGTGATGCACACGCGCTATCACAGCATGGTCTTCGTCGGCGACTACGCCGACCGCGACGACCCGCAATTGCTCGCGACCGTCAAGACGTTCGCCAACCTGCAATTGAAAAAAGACTTGGGGAACGGGAAAACGGGCGAAGTGCTGGAAACCTTTATGGAGAAGCCGGCCCCAGTGATGATCCTAAAGCCGGAACGGTGAATGACGCAGCCAACCGCCGCGAGGCGGCGTGGTTAGCGATCGCGGCCCGCCGTTCTCTGGGGAACGGCGGGCCGCGCGGCGTTTCGGGGGGGGCGGTCGTCACGGGGCGGCCGCTAATCGTTCACGCCTTCGTCCCGCCACAAGTCCGCGATGTCGTCCGCGTCCGGCGGCGGCGGTTCGGGGGGCGGGACCGGCAGGTGCGCCACGTCTTGGAACTCGAACTCATTGGTCATCATTCGGCCCTCTCGGGGTGACGGACCGGGCGGGGGAAGAAATCCCGACGTGTGCCCGGCGCCCCAACCGTATCGCACACGGCGTACCGTGCGCCCACTTCGGGCAGGGCAATCGCGGGGGATTTTACCACGCTCCCCGCGGGATCGCCAGTGTTTTCCCGGAACCCGTGACCGGCAACGGTTGCAGACCGCCGCCGGGCGAGCCGCCGGAAGGCGCCATTTTATTGGGCGGACTGCTCGGAAAATGCGAGCGGATTCATCACTTCATTCGTGTCTATCATTACTCATGGTGGGTGTGCGGCCTTGTAAGATGGCCGGTTCTCCGCGGGTATTCCCCGCGTCGCCGTCAGCGGTCTCCGTGTCCGGGAGGGTTCCCCGTGCGATCATGGCTCTGGTTGGTCGTCGTTGCGTTGGCTTTCCCGGCCGGGTGTGCGCGCAAGAAGGAACCGCCGCCGGCCCCGCCCCCGCCGCAAGTCATGGTGGCGAAGCCCGTCCAGTTCCCGGTGCAGAAGTATCTGGAGTTTAACGGCTACCTGGAGGCCGTCGAGACCGTCCAGATCACCGCCCGCGTCAAAGGCTTCCTGAATGACATCACGTTCACCGAGGGGGCGGAGGTCAAGAAGGGCGACCCCCTCTTCGTGATCGACCCGCGCGAATTCGAAGCGTCCCTCAAGAAGGCCCAAGGCGACAAGCTCAAGGCGACGGCCGAGGTGAAGCGGGCCAAGGCCGACGAGGACCGCGGCCGGCAACTGCTGACGACGCAGGCCATCAGCCAAGAGGAATTTCAACAGCGGGTCGCCGCCCGCGAGACCGCCGACGCCGTGCTGAAGCAGACGGAGGCCGGCATCGACATGGCGCAACTGCAACTCGACTTCACGAAGATCAGCGCCCCCATCGACGGCCAAATCAACCGCGCCCTCGTCACGCGCGGGAACCTCGTCGGCCAGCCGGAGGGCGCCGTGCTCACCACCATCGTCGGCATGGAGGAAATCTACGCCTACTTCGACGTGCCGGAGCGCGACCTGATCGAATACCAGCGCGGCCTGCAAAACAAGCCGGAGTCGAAGTCCCCCACCGGGTCGCACCCGGTCCACGTCGGCATCTCCACCGAGGACGGCTTCCCGCACCCCGGCGTGATCGACTTCCGCGAGAACAAGGTGGACACCTCGACGGGCACCGTGCGCCTGCGCGGCCGGCTCAAGAACCCGAAAATCCCGCCGGGCAACGTCCGCATGTTGTACCCCGGGCTGTACGCCCGCGTCCGCATCCCGATGGGGGAACCGAAGCCGCAGTTGGTGATCCCCGAGGACGCCCTGCTCACCGGGCAGGAGGGGCGGTACGTGTACGTGATCGGGGAGAACAACATCGTCCAGAAGCGGACCGTCACGGTCGGGGCGAACGTCTGGCGGGCCGCACCGAAGGGCGGTCCTCCGGCCCCGTGGACGCTGACGAGCGACAAGCCGCCGGCCGAGAAGAAAGACGGTCCTCCGGCCGTAGGCGGACCGCCGCCAACCCCGCCGCCGGTCGTGCGCTCGGTGGTCGCCATTGACGACGGCTTGAAAGAAGGGGACCGCGTCATCATCAACGGGCTGCAACGGGCCCGCCCCGGCGCCCCGGCGACGCCGGACGAGTGGACGTTCCACGGGCCGGACGCGAAGAAGTGAAATAACAGAGAGAAAAGAATCCTCACCACAAAGGCACAAAGACCACGCAACGTTATACCACGAGAGCAAATTCACCCCAGAAAACAAGAGATTCTATCGGGGTCTTCTCTGTGGAACTTCGTGTGGCCTTTGTGCCTTTGTGGTTACTCTTTTCTCTTCATCTCTTCATTCTCAAAATTCATCGGCCAAGACTCAGGTAACGCCCCGTGATTTCTCGCTTCTTCATCGACCGGCCGATCTTCGCCAATGTGATCGCCATATTGACGGTCCTGTTCGGCGTCGTCGCGCTGCAACGGCTGCCGGAAGAGCGGTACCCGGCCATCACGCCGCCGACGGTCGTGGTCAGCACGAACTACCCGGGGGCCAGCGCGACCGATGTGGCGAACACGGTCGCCGCCCCCATCGAGCAGCAGATCAACGGGGTGGAGAACATGATGTACATGTCCTCCACCAGTTCCGCGGACGGGTCGTACTCGCTCACCATCACCTTCGAGATCGGCACCAATTTGGACGGCGCCCAAGTGCTGGTGCAAAACCGCCTGAGTATTGCCCAGCCGGGCCTCCCGGAGGAAGTCCGCCGGCAGGGGGTGGTGGTGCGGAAGCAGTCGTCCAACATCCTGTTGGCGATTTCCCTCACGTCCGAGTCGGGCAAGTACGACCCGCTGTTCCTGTCCAACTACGCGAACTTGCGACTGCGAGACGACTTGAGCCGCGTGCCCGGCGTGGGGGACGTGCAGATCAAGGGGGCCGGCTCCTACGCCATGCGGATTTGGCTGGACCCGGACAAGTTGGCCGCCCGGCAGCTCACCACGCAGGACGTGACGGCCGCCTTGGCTCGGCACAATGTCCAAGTGCCGGCCGGGCAAGTCGGCCAGCCGCCGAACCCGCCCGGTCAATCGTTCCAGATGACGGTCACGGCGATGGGCCGGCTCACCGACCCGGCCCAGTTCGAGGAGATCGTCGTCAAGTCCAGCCCGGCGGGGCAGATCGTCTACCTGCGGGACGTGGCCCGCGTGGAACTCGGCCGGCAGACCTACGACAGTTTCGAGACGAAGTCCGGCTTCGACGCGGCCAACCTGCTCGTCTTCCAATTGCCGGGGTCCAACGCCCGCGACGTGGCCAACCGCGTCCGCGACATGATGAAGAAAGTCGAGCCGTCGCTGCCGGACGGGATGAAGTACGACATCCCGTTCGACGCGACGCGGTTCGTGGACCGGGCCATCACGAACGTGCAAGAGACGCTGCTGGAGGCCGGCGGGCTGGTGCTGATCGTGATCCTGGTCTTCCTGCAAAACTGGCGGGCGCTGCTGGTGCCGGCGACGACGGTGCCGGTGACGATCATCGGCGCCTTCTCGTTCATGTACGTGTTCGGGTTCTCCATTAACCTGCTCACGCTGTTCGCCCTGATCTTGGCCATCGGCATCGTCGTGGACGACGCCATCGTGATCGTGGAAAACGCCAGCCACCACATCGAGCAGGGGATGGCCCCGCGCGAGGCGACCATCCAGGCGATGAACGAGGTAACTGGGCCGGTCATCTCCATCACGTTCGTCCTCATGGCCGTGTTCATCCCGACGGCGTTCATGAGCGGCATCACCGGGCAGATGTACCGGCAGTTCGCCCTGACCATCGCGGCGACGGCCCTCATCAGCGCCGTCAACGCCGTCACGCTGAAGCCAGCCCAGTGCGCGGCGTGGCTGAAGCCGCGGAAACCGGGGAAGAAGTCACTGTTCACGCGGGCCTTCGACGCCGTGTACCGCCCGATTGAACATGGGTATGCGTGGGCGGTGCGCCAGCTGGTGCGCGTGTGGTGGCTGGTGATCGTGGCGTTCGTCGGCCTCGCCGGCCTGACGTGGTACTGGTATCAGACGATCCCCACGGGCTTCCTGCCGACGGAGGACGAGGGGTACGTCATCATTGCCGTCCAGTTGCCGGACTCGGCCTCGCTGGACCGCACGCACGAGGTGGCCGAGCGCATGAACCAAGTGTGCCAGAAGTACAAGGACAAGGGCGCGCTGGAGAACTGGTTCGTCCTCGGCGGCACGTCGCTGCTAGATGGCACGCAGTCCCCGAACGGGGCGACCGCGTTCATTACGTGGACGGACTGGAAGTACCGCACGACGCCGGACATGCAACAGGCGGCGCTAAAGGATGCCATCCAAGGGGAGCTGTCCCAGATTGAAGAGGCGTTCATCTTCGTGATCGTGCCGCCGTCAATTCAGGGCCTCGGCTTCTCCGGCGGGTTCGAGATGAAGATCGAAGACCGCGAAGGGGCGGGCGGCGACACGCTCCAAGAGCGGACGCAAGCGATTATCACGGAGGCGGCCAAGCGGGGCTACATCTTGGGGCCGCCGGCCACGCGCAGCACCTACCGGGCCGGCGTGCCGCAGATCCACTTGAACATCGACCGCGTGAAGGCCGAGAAGATGGGCATCCCCCTCAGCGACGTGTTCGCCGCCTTGCAGGCCAACCTCGGCTCCGTGTACGTCAACGACTTCAACAAGTTCGACCGCACGTACCAAGTCCGCGTGCAGGCCGACGCCCGCTTCCGCAGCGACCCGGACATGCTGCGCCGGCTGGAAGTGCGGAACAAGAGCGGCGGCCGCGTCCCGCTGGGGACGCTGCTGACGGCCGATTACAAGGTCGGCCCGCCGTCCATCATGCGCTACAACCTCTACCCGTCCGCGACGATCAGCGGCACGACCGCCCCCGGCGTCAGTTCCGGCGAGGGCTTGCAGAACATGGAGGAAGTGGCGACCGAACTTCTCCCCCAGTCGATGGGCTACGAGTGGACGTCCATCGCCTTCCAAGAGAAGCGCGTGTCCGGGGAGGCGGTCATCATCTTCGGGCTGGCTGTGTTCTTGGTGTACTTGGTGCTGGCGGCCCAGTACGAGAGTTGGCTGCTGCCGTTCGCCGTCATCCTCGTCGTGCCGCTCGGGCTGCTCGGCGTGGTGGCGGCCGTCGCCCTGCGCGGGTTGGACAACAACATCTACACCCAGATTGGCGTGGTACTCATCATCGCCTTGGCCAGCAAGAACGCCATCCTCATCGTCGAGTTCGCCCGCGAACTGCGGTTGGCCGGCAAGTCGATCCGCGACGCGGCGGTGACGGCCGCCCGCATGCGGTTTCGGCCGATTCTGATGACCTCGTTCGCGTTCATCCTCGGCGTGGCCCCGTTGGTGTGGGCGACCGGCGCCGGCGCCGCCAGCCGACAAGCCTTGGGGACGGCCGTGTTCGGGGGGATGATTACCTCGACGGTGCTGGCGATCTTTTTCGTTCCGGCCTTTTATGTGGCGATCCAAGGGCTGATCGAACTGCGCAACGGCCCGCCCAAACCTCTGCCTGGCGAAGCCCCGCCCGTCGTCACAGGCGCGGCACACCACGACTAAATTGACCCCCGTCCCGATGGCGGGACGACTGCTCTCACCGGCAAGAATTCCCTTCGCCGCATCACCAGTCAATCGCATGGCCGTATGTGACGGTCCCGTCAGTTTTTCCGGAAAATTACCGGCCTTTGGCCGCGAAGATCATCCGCCAACATTTGCACGGCATCCCGTTTGCAATACGATCATTGACCTTTGAGGTTGCTCGCCGCGCGGTTGTCCCGCCGCCGACATGGGAAGGATGAGAGCGGGCTTTTTAGGCCCGCGCAAACACCGGGAACACGGACGTTGTTCAGTCGAACTTTCCCCGTTTGACTCTGCCCCTACGCCTTGAGAGTTGGGAGAATTCGGATGATCCTCGCGTCCGCCGCCCGCACGCCCGAACGGGTCACATGGGCCGACACGCTGCGCCTGCACGTCCGCACCGCCCCCGTCTTCCTGTGCAAGGGGGCGATGGGGTATTTGATTTATGCCGAGGCCCCGTGGTGGGCGTTGCTGATCGTCCTGTTGCTGACCGTCCACTTCATGCACGCCTGTTTGATCGCCTTCCACGAGGCCGCCCACCGGAACGTCGCCCCCAACAAGTGGTACAACGACGCCGTCGGCTTGGGCATCGGCACGTTCGC
>JAYUGD010000498.1:0-1701 GCA_043767785.1 Zavarzinella sp.
ATCCCGTCGGCACCACCGCGAATGATCCGGCGTGTGCCGTCTACTCCGGTAATAATGGCATGTTCCTGGCCAGATAAATACGTAAGAACTTGAAGTTCATTCAGAAGGTCATCGACTTTCTCGCCCTTGACAATGTCGCGTATGTTCGTCGCTGGGAGGATGTCTTTGCCCAGCCCGCTTGCTACTTTGCTCGTTGTATCCGCTCGCTTAGCGGTGGCTTCGGCGATGTTGTCGGTGGATTTGGCGACGGTCTTGAGGGTGTTTTCGCCGAGTTGTTGGCCCGCCTTGACCGTCGCTTCCACGGCACTGGTCGGGACACGGGCGACGGACTTGGCGATCTTGTCGGCACCGAACGGCACGAGGATGCTGGCGTAGGACAGGGCCGCGCCCGTGTGGTCCCCCTGCGACAGTTTGATCGTGCCGCCGATGGCGTCGGCGATTCCGGTCGGATCGAACACGCTGACGATTTCGGTGGCCAGTTCGGCCGACAGCAGCAGGTCGCTGCCAATGTCTCCGGGTGCCTGCAGTCTCACGTCGCTGATGACGAGGTTCATCGTCCAGTGAGCCCACGACTTGGGGGGTCGTCGTTGATGACCTTCTCGCTTCCGAAGAACCGGTCCCACTCCAACGTGGATTTGAGACCCGTGGCCATTTCGGCTTGGACCTTGGCCATCGACCTCTGAAGGTTGGCGGTGCCCGTGCCGCTGAACGCCGAACGCTGAACCATTCCCGTCGCGGCGTTGTACGCCCCGATCCGCGGGCCGTCCGCGTCTGTCACGTCCCAACCCAGCCTGTCGAAAATGCTGTAAACCACGGTGGTCGCGCTGGGGCCGCCGCCCGCGTTCATGCCGGAAAAGGACTCGGCGATCGACTTCGCGTCGAGGATTCCCTGGCGGAGTGCGGTCGCCGTTGCCTGGATGTTGGACCGGACGCTGTTGGCCTGCGAGACCAGCATGGTCAGGTCGCCGAACGGGATCTGCGCGTGGCCGGCGCTGGTCTGGTAGGCGTACAGGTTGGAGTCCGGGCCGGATGTCAGGTTTGCCAACTGCTGCCGGATGTCATGCACCATGTTTTTGAACGACTTGAGGATCTCGGCCGTGCGATCGGCACCGAGCTTCTTGGCGGCGGCGACCAGTCGGTCTTGCAGGGCCGTCGCCTCGGCGGTCGCGTCGGCGATCATCTCGGCGGCGACCAATTTGGCGAGAGTCTCGGCCTGCTTCTGCAGGGCCACGGCGTTGGCGAATGAAGCTGCGATGTACTCATGCGCCGCCCCGTCGATTTCGGTGTTGGACTCGGTGACGACCTCCGGGTACAGGTTGTTGGCCCCTTGTACGGCCGTCGCGTAGGCGGCGGCGAGCTTGTCGTTCTCTTTCTTCGCAGCGGCCGCCCGGTCCTGGTCCAGTTGCGTCTGTTCGGCGACGGACGCTTTGGCCTTCGCGACGGCGGCGGTGGTGTAGCTGGTGTCGTACGTGACACGGGCGGCGGTCGCCTGGACCAGCGCGTCGCATTCGGCCTGGATCTCGGACTTGGTCTGGGCGTGGGCGGCGTCGGCCGTGGACACCAGTTGCGAGTTGGCGGCCTCCACCACGGCCGTGGCGTAACCGTTCTCCAACCCGACGAGCGCGTCGTCGGCCGAGATCCAGGCCTCCACGCCGGCCTGGGTGAAACCGCGGGATGCGTCGAGGTACTGTTCGACATCGG
>JAYUGD010000499.1:0-5021 GCA_043767785.1 Zavarzinella sp.
CGACCGAGGAGACGGCCCGGGCGTCGGCGTCCACCTTGCCGAGCGCGCCGATGTGGCTGAACCCGGTGCCGCCCTGGATGCGGCGGATGTCCTCGGCGCCCCAGCCGGCGAAGTCTCGCTTGGGGTCGTAGGTCATGTTCTTCAGGCTGGTCTTGAGCCGCCAGATGCGGCCGGCCCGCTTGTGCAGCAACTCCTTGTTGTCCTCCATCGCCGGGACGATGGCCTCTTTGTTGTCCATAATCGTGCGGACATACGGGGCCAAGCGGTCAGCCTTGCCGGCGTAGCTGCGCAGCAGGAACGGCTCGCCGTGCGACATGCCGTACAGGTCTTCGCCGTTCTTGTAGATCTGGTACCAGTACATGTCGAGGCACATCTCGCAGGCGCCGTCCTTCATGAAGAAGACGGCCGTCTTGCCCGGCTCGGCCCACTCCAGCACGGTCTTGATCTCGCCCTCTTTCAACTGCCCGGTGATGACGTGCCGGACGGTGGCGGTCGTCAGTTTCCCCTTCACGTCCTCGACCTTCTCGTAGACGATCAGGTTCTTGGCCTTCTCGACGCGCGTCACCCGCATGATGGTGATGATTTGCGACTGATTGATGACGTCGCTGAGCGTCATCGGCGCCTCGATGTACGCGGCGGCCGGCGAGACCGTCAGGGCGAGGGCGAGCAGGGACAAGCGATAGAGACGCATGGGGAAAATCCTCCCGAGCAACAAAACGTTTTAACCACAGAGGACACAGAGAACACAGAGGAAAGACAAATGCAGAGCCGATATTTCAAAATGCCTTTTCTCGGTTTTTGGTTTTTCTCTGTGTTCTCTGTGTCCTCTGTGGTTAGTTCTTTTGGTCTTTGTTTTCCAACTTCGTCAGCCGCTCTTGGGCCACCTTGGCCCACGGGCTGGCCGGGTATTCCTTGATGACCTTCCGCAGCAGCTTCTCGGCCTGCTCCGGCTTCTTGTCTTCCGCCAGGGCGCGGGCGGCTTCGCACAGGGCGGTCGCGCTCAACTCCGGGTAGTCGTAGGTGTACGGCACGATTAATAGGGACGCGACGGCCTCGCCGTACTTCTTCTGCTCCAGCCGGCACAGGCCGATTTGCAGGTGGGCCTTCGCCCCGAGGTCACTGCCGGTGGCGTTGGCCACCTGGGCGTACCAGTTCACGGCCGGGTCGAACTGGCCGACGTTCTGCATCGCCCACGCGATCCCGTAGCGGGCCTCGTGGATGAACGGGCTGCCGCCGAAGCGGGCGTTGACGGCGTCGTAGGCGACGCGGGACGCTTCCCACTGCTTGGCCATCCCGTAGGCGTGGCCCAAGCGCACCAGCGCGCGGTCGGTCACGTTCGGGATGTTCTGGAACTCCCCCTTGTCCTTGAACGGCAACAGCCGCTCGATGGCCTTGGCCGACTCGCCCTTGGCGATGAACACTTCTCCGGCCCGGTACATGCCCTGGGCGACGAGCGGCGACTTCGGGTTGCCGGCGACGGCCTCGAAGTGGCCGAGGGCGGCGTCCCACTCCTTCTTGGCGGCGAGGCACACGCCCAGGCGGATGCGGACGCGGTCGATCAGTTCCGGCGAGGGCAGCTTGTCCCCGCGCGGCTCCACGTCGTTCGCTTCCTTCAACAACTTGATGGCGGCGTCGTTCTCGTCTCGCTCGGCGAACAGCTCGGCCAGTTCATAGCGGGAGTCGATGGACAGCAGCGAGTCGTTGAACTGCTCGATGTGCCGTTGGTACAGGCCGCGGGCGCGCTGCTCGGCGGGCTGGATCGGGATCTCCAGGCGGCCGATCTCCGGCGGCGGGACGGTCGCGGCCTTCGTGCCCTGCGGGGCTTTGCGGTTGGCCTCGTCCTGCATCACGCGCTGCTTTTCCAGTTGCAGCCGCTTGCGGGTGGCTTCCACTTCGGCCTCGCCCATGTAGCGGGCGGCCCACGCGGCCTCGTACAGCATGCGCTCGCGGGCCTCGCCCTGCGGCATGGCCTGCTTGAGTTCCTCGGCCTTGCGCTCCATGTTGCCGATGGTTTCGTTCACGGCCGCGAAGCCCTGTTGCATCATGGCGTTGGCGGCGTTGAATTGGTCGGGCGCCAGCTTCTGGTTGGTCAGTTGCATGCGGGCGGTCTCGATCAACTTCTTGCCCTCGGCGATGCGGCTTTGGCCGGCCCGCAGGCTAGCCTCGGCCGCGATGGGCTTGCCGTTGGCGACCTGGCCGACGGTGTCCAACACCGTGCGCGCTTCCGTGAACTTGCCGGCTTCCAGCAGGCAGACGCCGTGGTGGTAGCGCAGCAGGGCGACGCGCTCCGGCTCCTTCGTCAACATCGGCTCGAATTTTTGCCGGGCGGCTTCGAGCATCTTCGCGGCCTCGTCCGCCTTGTTCTGCGCCCGCAGCAGCGTGGCCAGCATCGTGACGGCGAACGGGGCCGCCGGGGAGGCTTGCCACGGGTCGCCGGTGAACTGCCGCAGTTCGTTCATCGCCCCGTTCGGGTCGCCTTGCAGGTTCATCGTCTTGGCCCGCTCCAACTTCGCTTGGGCGGCCTGCGGCTCCTTGGGGAACTGTTGCATCAACTTCTCGAACGTCCCCCGGGCGGCTTGCAGGACGGCGTTGCGCTCGGCCGGCACGGCCAGCAGGGCGCCGTTGCGGGACTGGCTGGTGCCGAGCTTCAGCATGGCGTCCGGGATTTCCGGGGCCTTCGGGTTGGCGTTGATGAAGCTGTCGAGGTTGGCGACGGCCTGGTCGAGGGCCTCCAAGACCTTGCGCGTCTCGGCCGCCCCGGTGACGGCCGCCGGCACTTGCCGCAGCAGGCAGTCGGCCAGCAGGTAGGGCGTGTAGGCGAGTTCGTTGTTGCGCTCCGCGTTGGGGATGCCTTCCAGGAGGGCCTTGGCCTTCTCGTACTCCCCCTTCTTGAAGTGGCACATCGCCAGCCCGTACTTGGCGAGGTTGAGCCGGTCGAACTCGCCCCCCTTGTCGAGGACGGCTTGATACCGCTTGGCGGCCTCGTCGAAGAGCTTCGGCAGTTCCATCTGCTTGTTCGGGAAGTCCGGCCGCTTCTCGGCGGCGAGGGCGTTGAAGTAGGCGTTCTCCGCGTACCGGAACATCACCGGCACCCGCAGCGGGCTTTCCGGGTACTTCTCCAAAAACTGCGTGGCGATCTGGTCTGCCCGTAGGAAGTCCCCGCCGAGGTGCGTGGCGACGATCAGCCGCTGCGTCACTTCCTCCATGCGGCCCGGCAGCGTCTTTTCGTTCAGGACGGTCTCGTAGGTCTGGGCGGCCTCTTTCGGCGTGCCGGCGAGTTGCAGCGTGTCGGCGATTTCCAGCATCATCTCGCCGCGGCGCGTCTTGGCCTCGGGGTCGTTGTTGGCGAGTTGGTTGGCCTTGTCCGCGGCGGCCCGCATGGTGGTGATGCCGGCCTTGAGGCCGTTGGCCCGGTCGGCGGCCTTCGCGGGGTCGGTGTTCTGGGCGGCGATGCCCGCCTGGCCCTTGCCGATCCAGAACTGAATCTGGTCCGCGAGCTTCGGGTGCTTGTCCGCGAGCGGTTGCAGCGTGGCCAAGCCTTCGGGGTATTGCTTCATTTGCATCTGGCAGAAGCCGACGCGCAGTTGCACGTCCGGCATCAAGTCCGACTTGGGGAAGTCTTTGGCGAACTGGACGAACTTGGTGAGGGCGTCCCCGAACTTGCCGGCCTCGTAGTTCAGGCAGGCGGCGTGGAACGTGGCCCCGGCGACGTACTCCGGCTGCGGGTTGCGGACGAGGCCTTCCAAGCGCACGCGCTCGGCCGGGTTGGCCTTGAACTGCTCCGGCTTCTTGAGCGCTTCGGCGGCGTCGAGCTTGGCCTTCTCGTAGCCCGCGATGACCCCCTCATACGCCTGGGCGGCCTCGGCCTTCTCGCCCGTGATTTGGAACACGCGGCCCAGCAGGTAGCGGGCGTGCAGGCCGAAGTGCGCGTCGTCGAACGGGTTCAACTGGGACAGCGACCGGCCGGCGACGAGGTAATCGGTGTTCTGGAAGGCGGCGTAGCCGTGGTAGTAGAGGGCGAGCTTGGCGTACTTGGTCTTGGAGAGCGTGGCGTCCTTCGCGACCGGCTCGGCGGTGGCCTTCGCCTCCTTGAACTTGCCGAGGCGAATTTCCATCTCGGCCTGGTCGCAGCGAGCGCGGGCGGCCCACTCGGCGTCCGGCGTCACCTTGCCGTCGGCCTCCTTGGGGAGCTTGGCCAGGAACGCCTTCGCAGCGGCGTCGAACCGCTGGGCGGCGGCCTCGAACTTCTGGTTGGCCCGCTGGTTAATCTGCTGCGCCTCGTTCGGCTTGGCGGCGAGTTGGGCCAGCTCGTTCAGCCCCTGGCCGCGGTGCGCCTGCCCGGCGAAGTAGGCGGTCAGCGGGTAGTCCGGCAACCCCGCGTTGCCAATAATGGGGCCGAAGGCTTCGAGGGCCTTGTCGTAATTCTTCTCGGGGGCCGCGAGGTAACTCAGGCCGAGGTAGTAGCGGGCGTTGTTGGCCTGCGGGTGGCCGCCGAACTTCTGCACGAACTCGCCGAAGCGCTGAATCGCGAACGGGTAGTTCTGCTCGGCGTAGGCCTTGCGGGCCGAGGTGAGCGTCATCTCGGCTTGCTGCTCGGGCGTCTGGGCGCGGCCGAAGCCGGCCAACAGGAAGATCGTGGAAAGGGCGACGGCGACTCGAACGCGGGGAAGACGCATCGGTGCTTAACTCCGGGTGGTGCAAAACGCCGCGGGCGGGGGGACGGGGCGGCAACTCAGGCGGACGGAGAGGGGGTCGCCGTCATTGGCGGACGTTTCTCGGGCGTGGAACCATTTTGCCCGCCCCGGGAGTCGCCGTCAACATTCGCCGGGCCGAATTTGCGGATTATGATGAATTTCACGGACCCCTCAGAGCGGCTTTGAATTCCCGAAGCGGAAGCGAGGGAGGCGAGCCGGGAGCGTCAGCCCTGACAGTTTGGGACATCTTTGGCCTTGACCGCTTCCGGCCCCTTCGGGTCGGATATGTTTTTTTGGTTTTCGATCATGACGATGGCCCCCCAGACC
>JAYUGD010000500.1:0-5021 GCA_043767785.1 Zavarzinella sp.
ATTGGTCATTGGTCATTGGTCATTGGTCATTGGTCATTGGTCATTGGTCATTGGTCATTGGTCATTGGTCATTGGTCATTGGTCATTGGTCATTAAAATCCCCCCATGCACTACGTCTCCCACTTTGAAGGCGCCATCGACGGCGCCCGCTTGCCCTTCGGCCAACTCCACGGCTTGCACGCCGGACGGCCCATTTGGGTGCGGTACGACCTGCCCAGGATTCGGGCGGCCGTCACGCCAACCGACATCGCCCGGCGGGAACCGAGTTTGTGGCGGTATCGCGAACTGCTGCCGTTGCCGGGTGATGTGGAACCTGTCTCGTTCGGCGAGGGCTTGTCCCCGCTGTTGAAGTGCCCGCGGCTCGGCAAACAGATGGGGCTGACCAACCTGTGGGTGAAGGACGAGAGCCAACTTCCCACGGGAGCTTCAAGGCCCGGGGGATGACGGCGGCCGTCAGCATGGCGAAGTGGCTCGGCGTCACGCGGCTCGCCCTGCCGACGGCCGGCAACGCCGGCGGGGCGGCGGCGGCGTACGGGGCGCGGGCCGGCATGGAAGTGTTCGTGTTCATGCCGGAAGACACGCCCGGCGTCAACCAGATGGAAGTGATGCAGTTCGGGGCCAAGGCCTTCCGGGTCAACGGCCTCATCAACGACTGCGGCAAGATCGTCAAAGACCTGACGGCCGCGATGGGCTGGTTCGACTTGTCCACGCTGAAAGAGCCGTACCGCCTCGAAGGCAAGAAGACGATGGGCTTGGAACTCGCCGAGCAACTCGGCTGGCGCCTGCCCGATGTGATCCTCTACCCGACCGGCGGCGGCACCGGCCTCATCGGTATGTGGAAGGCGTTCCAAGAATTGAAAGAACTCGGCTGGCTGACGGACGCGAAGATGCCCCGTCTCATCAGTTGCCAAGCCGAGGGCTGCGCCCCCATCGTGACGGCCTTCGACAAGGGTGCCCGCTTCGCCGAGTTGTTCCCCAACGCGAGGACAGTGGCCAGCGGCCTGCGCGTGCCCGCCGCCGTCGGCGACTTCATGATCTTGGACGCCATCCGCGAAAGCAACGGCTTGGCAGTCGCCGGCCGGGAAGACGCCATCGCCCCGTGGATGGTCAAAGCCGGTTCGGCCGAGGGCATCAGCATCTGCCCCGAAACGGCCGTCTGCTTCGACGTGCTGGAAAAGTTGTTAGCCGACGGCCGCGTGAAGCCGCACGAGGAAGTCGTGGTCTTCAACACCGGCGCGGCCCAGAAGTACATCGAAGCGCTGCCGCCGAACTTGCCGACCGTGGACCGGCACGGGGACGTGCTGAAGCAGATCGGTTTTTCGGCCTGAAGGGCCGATGAACATAGCCCAGCCCGTCAGGGCTGGGTTAACGAACCCACAAGGTTTTTCGGCCTGAAGGGCCGATGAACACAGCCCAGTCCGTGAGGGCTGGGAACGCGCCGGAGCCACGGGCAACGAAACCGGCCCTGACGGGACCGGCGACAGATCATCGGTCCTTCAGACCGAAAAACCCTCATGCCGCCTGACCCAGCCCTGACGGGCTGGGCTGTGTTCATCGGCCCTTCAGGCCGAAAAGCCAAGCTGCGTCACTCGTCCGTCAGCGGCAGTTTCAGCGTGAACGTCGAGCCTTTGCCGACGACGCTTTCGACGCGGATGCGGCCGTGGTGTTGTTCGATGATCTGCCGGCACACGCTCAGGCCCAGGCCGGTGCCGCCGTGGCCGTGCTCGTCGGGGTCTTTGGTGGTGTAGAACGGCTCGAAGATCATGCGGAGCTGGTCGGCCGGGATGCCCAAGCCGGAGTCGGCGATGCGGATCTCGGCCATGCCCGCCTCGGGGTTCTCCCGCACGTCGATCCGCAGCCGGCCGCCGGTCGGCATCGCTTGGCGGGCGTTGATGATGAGGTTGATCAGAATCTGCTCGATCTGCCCGGCGACGGCGGGGATCACGGGGCGGGCGTGGTACCGCTTGTCCACCTGCACGCGGTGCTTGCTCAGGTCTTTTTCCGTGAGGACCAGCACTTCTTCGATCAGGGCGACGACGTCCGTCGCTTCGCGGCGGGTCGAGTTGTTGCGCGCGAAGCCCAGCATCCCGCTGACGATGACGGCGGCCCGGTTGCCGCCTTTCAGGATCTTCTCGAACGCCTGCTTCTGCCCCGGCTCGGTGGCCCCGCGCAGGCCGAGCTTGGCGTAGTTGATGACCGTGGTCAGGATGTTGTTGAACTCGTGCGCCACGCTGGAGGCCAAGGCCCCCACGCTGCTGAGGCGCTGGGCCTGCAACAACTGGAGGCGCAACTGATCCGTCTCGTCCGCGTACGGCAGAACGTCGGGGCCGGTCATGTACTCGTCTCCGGGGGACGGCGGGCCGGGCAGGGGCGGCGCGGCCGTCTCGCTCGTGGGCGGGGTGTCCAACTCGGTGGTTGGTATCGGTTGTTCCGGCCGGGCGTCTTCATCGGAAACAAACAGCCGCCGCGGCCTGACTTTGGCGGCGGAAGACGGGGGAACTCCGGGGAAGCTGCCGCCGGGCGCGGGGCCGGCCTTACGCGGGCTGGGGGGCTTCGGGGAGTCGGACTTGGGGCGCGTCATTCAGCCTCCGCACGTCTTCGGGAACCTCGCCGACGCCCGCCGCCTTCCAGCGCCTCCCGCCCCCCGCGACTTCGCTCACGGAGGCGTTTTGGATGCGGCCGAGCTTGGGCCAATCGGCGACATTATACCCCTCCAAGACGCTCAACAAGATGACCCGAATCACGATTCCGTGGGCCACGACCGCCAGCGTCTTCCCCGCATATTCTCCGGCTAGCCGGTCCCACACAGGAAGCACGCGGCGTGCCATGTCGTCGAACGATTCCGTCCCGTCCGGGGCGTACCCAGTGTCCCCAGCCATCCACCGCTTCAGGGTCTCCGGCCACACCCCAAACTCCCCCGTCACCGGCGTCCCTTGCAGGCTCCCCACCTTGCGCTCGTGCAAGTCCGGCTCAATGCGCAGCGGCAATCCCGTCGCCCGCGAAATCGCCTCGGCCGTGCACCGCGCCCGCCGCATCCCGGAGCAGATGATCGCGTCCGGATTGCGGGCCGCGATCGCCGGGGCGAGCGCCTCCGCCTGGGCGTACCCGCGCGCGCCGAGGTCGATGTCGGACTCGTACCCGTGGAACACGTCGGGGAGAGCCGTCTCCGCGTGGCGAATGAGGAGGATCGTGGTGGGGGCGTGCATCGAGAAATGATAATGACCAAGCCGCGATGACCAAGTGAAAGAAGTGAGCCGAGGGCCGTAAGGCCCCGGGTGGCGGTTGGAGCGCACCACCCGGCGGCTTACGCCACTCGGCTCACCAAATCATCGGTCGTTGCGTCCGCTTACACCTTCAACACCCGCTTCGACTCCGCGTACCCCGGGGCCGGGTGGCCGAATTCGCTCGCGGTGACGCGGGCGAGGGCGGTCAGGTATTGCCACTTGAAGGCGGGGCGGGCGGCGGCGGACTCTTCCGTCACCGTGCGGTAATACTTCTCCGCGTGCAAGGCGCCGTCTTCGCTGATGGCGAAGCCGCGCAGCAGGGCGAACACGTCCTTGGCGGCGTGGCCCTGTTCGCCATAATGGTGAACGATTGCAGTGGCCGCGACTTGGTCGTTCGCCCGAATGGCCGTTTCCACCTGTTTGAGCAAACCGGCCGCGTCTTTCGCCATCTTTTTGACGAGTTGATCGGATTCCGGAAGGGACGACTTCGCGAACTCGGCGCGGGTCTGCCCGGCCGTGTGGTACGCCCCGACGATCAGGCTGGCGACGGCGTTGCGGGCGTTGCTCACGCGCGCGATGTTGCGCCAGGCATTCGCCGAGTCCGAGGCGTGGACGCCGGGGGAGTCGCCGTGGACGCTGCCGACCGGCTTGGCGTCCGAGGCCCACGCCTTCGGCCGGCCCGGGTCACGCAGGGTCAAGTCGTTGGCGGCCAGCGACATCGCCTGGCCCACACTCTCAGGGCTGAAGCCCTCGGCCAGCGCGACGGCCACGGCGGCGGCGGCTTGGTCGCGGGAGCCGCCATAGATCACGTCGGCGAGTTTCCGCACCCAGGCGTCGTCGCCGGCCTTCGTGCCCGGCGTTTTGCCCGGCAGCTTGTTCTCGTCGAGCAGTTTCGGCAACAAGGTCCGGATGCCGGACGGGGTCCGCTTCTGGCCGATCATCGTCCGCTCGTTGTCCACGCAGTAGCGCACGGACTGCCGCAGCAGCGTGTGGGCCTGTTCTTTCCCGGTGAGGTCGAGCGTGGACCACGCCCGCCACAACAACACGACGCGGTGGACGTCCACTTCGTCCTGCACGGCCATCAGTTGGTGGTTGAACGCCTCCCCGGCGTCCTCCTTGGCCAATTTGGCGAACCGGCGTTCGGCCTCGTCCATGTCGGCCCCCCGGCTGGCGGCCTGCATGTCGCCGGCCTTGGCGGGTTCGCCGTGGACCGGGTGGAGCTTCTCTTCCTTGCTGCCGCCGCGCTCGTGCATGCGATTAGTGTTGCGGTACAGCACCTTGAACACCGGCAGGGCTTGGGTTTCCTTGGGGAGTTCCTGGGCCATGGCGAACGCCGGCCCGAGGGCCATGAATGTGTGGTGGCCGATGTAGTCTTGCCCGCCGAAGGTGCGGGCGTTGGCCAAGGCCCCGGCCGCGACCAACTGCCGCAGTTCCGTCCCCTTGGCGAGTTGGGCGGCGAGCGCCGGCAGGAGTTTCTCCAGCGGCGTGTCCTGCATCAGGCCCACGAGGGGTTCGAGCGACCCGAAGGACAGTTTTTCGGGCGCGTCGTCCGCGACGGCGGAGGAGAGACCGAGGTCGAAGCACAGCCCCGAGCCGAGGCTGGCCGTCAACATGCCGCGGCCGACGTCGGCCAAGAAGTCCCGGCGAGTTCGTGAAGTCATGAGAACCGCTCCGGAGAGAGAAAAGGCGGGTGGGGGCAAGGCGGGCGAAGTATGGGGATGGGGTGATTGTCCCACCAATTGAGCGGGAGGGCAAGGAGAATTTTGGGCGAGGCCGGGTCCGGTCCCCGGGGTCCGG
>JAYUGD010000501.1:0-5020 GCA_043767785.1 Zavarzinella sp.
CAGTTTGATCGTCTTCACCCGGTCGTCCGCGGCGGCGATGGCCGCGAAGTAGGTGTCCTCGCGGGCGTCGTGGGCCATCCGTGTGTCTTTGGTGAGAACGGCGACGGCGTCGGCGACTTCGCGGCCGAAGCGTTCGGTCAGGTCGTCGTGGTCCGTGGTCGTGTCTTCAATGGTGTCGTGCAGCGCGGCCACCGCCAGCGTCACCGGGTCCGTGACGCCGAACGCCGTGCCGGCCAAGAAACACACTCGGAAGGGGTGGGCGGCATACGGCGTGGCGTTGTCCTTGCGCAGTTGGTGACGGTGGGCGCGGGCGGCGAAGCTGATCGCTTCGAGGACGAGCGTTCGCGGATCGCTTACTTCATTTGCCATCAAATACCGTCCGTGTCCGATGTCCCCTCGGCCGGGCGCACGTCGTCATTCGTGCGCAGGGTCAACACGGGAACCCACTTCTTTTTAGCCTCGTCTCGTTGGAATGAGATGACGCCTGTAACCCAGACCCACTCGCCCGGGTTGCGTGTGAGCGATTCGGGGGCGACGATGCGCGTCTCCAGAATGACGGAGTCGGCGGCGCAACAGGTCATGTTGACGCGGAAGAGGGTGAACTCGCGGTCGGTGTTGGGCAGGCGGTAAAACTGGCCGCGGATGGTGCCGATGTCGCCATCGTACAGTTCCTGCCGCTGGACCACCGCGGAGGCTTCAATCAGTTCTTTGAACCGCAGCGTCCGTTCCAGCGGTTCGGTCTTGCGAAGGGCCTTGGTCATCACCGGCCCGCCCGCGACGGCGGCCAACGCGAGCCGCTTCGGGTTTTGTTCGAGGGAGCCGCCCTTGATCTCGTTTTCCAACCGCCTCTCGCTGAAGCCGTTTTTCGGCAGGTTCAGCGCGAATAGGACAATCGGGATGGCGAGGACGATGTACTTCCACGGGGACCAGCCGTGGTCGTGGTCATCGTGCGCCTCGTCTTCGCCGTGCGGCGCGTGGGCGACTGCTTTCTTGCCGTGCGAATGGTCGTGGCCGTAGTCGCCTTCGTGGCCGTGGTCGTGGCCACAGTCGTCGTCGCCGTGCGAATGGGCGTGTGAGTGCGCGTGGGAATGGCCGTGGCCCGCGTCCGGTTCGGGGGCAGGGGCAGGGGTCTTCCCGGCTTGTTGCCAAAGGGCGACGGCCCGGATGAATGCCATCACGATGACAACGACGCCGCCGGCCAGCACGGGCTTCCAGAAGGCAGGCACCAAAATCCGCTCCAGCATGTTGGAGCGGTACATCAGCACGGCTACCACGCCCAAGCCGGCCGAGAGCAAGATGGTGAACAGTTGGTCTTGGAAGTAAGTGCCTTCGCCCTCGGCTTCGGCGTGGGCGTGTGAATG
Organism: Zavarzinella sp.; assembly: GCA_043767785.1. Taxonomy (GTDB): domain Bacteria; phylum Planctomycetota; class Planctomycetia; order Gemmatales; family Gemmataceae; genus Zavarzinella. The sequence continues at coordinate 1,362 of JAYUGD010000501.1, forward strand.
GGCCATGTCACGGACCTCCTTCAACGACGGGCAGTGGCGGGACGATGTATTTCCAGAGGTAATGCACCGCCATCGTGTACACGAACACCTGGACAAAGACGGAGATGAAGATGGTGACGATCACCCGCCGGCGGAACACGCGGGTAAACATCAGCAGTAGCTTGAAATCGAACATCGGCCCGATAACTAAGAAGGCCAGTTTCGCGGACGGGTGCAGCGTCGTGAAACTGGCGGCCACGAAGGCGTCGGCCTCGCTGCACAGGCACATGACGATGGCCGTGACCATCATGGCGACGATGGTGAAGGCCGGGTAGCCTTGGGAGAAGGACTGCACGGTATCCGCCGTGAACTGCCCCTTCACCAAGGCGGCGATGCACGCCCCGAGCGTGAGAAAAACCATAATGTCCACGAAGTCGTGCAGCGAGGTTTCGGAGATGTTCGCCAGCCGTTGAAAGAACGGCTTCGACTCCCCGGCCCGGTTTTGCGACGGGTGGACCGGGCGGCCGTCGTCAGTTTCCGCACTCGTCGGGGCGGCTTTCTGAGCGGATGGCGGCATCGCCAACGGCGTGAGCAATTTGTTGCCGTGGACGGCGTACTGGCCTTGGACGATGAGGGCGGTCGTCACGGCGACGATGAAGCCCAAGCCGACCCGGAGGGCGACCATCTCGTAGCCGATGCCGTGCGGGCCGAAGGCGACGTAGGTGCTGGAGATCACGATCACGTTGATGATCGGCCCGGCCAGCATGTAGGCGACGCACGTCCCCAACGGCAGGCCCTTGCGCAACAGACGGCGCATCACGGGCACGATGCCGCACTCGCACATGGGGAAGACCAGCCCGAGGAGACCGCCGACGCAGACGGCGAGCAATTTGCTCTTGGGGACGAGCTTGGCGAGGGCCTGTTGGGGGACCACTTCTTCGAGAATTCCGGCCACGACCGCCCCGAGCACGACGAACGGGAACGCTTCCCAGATGATCGAGATGAACGTGAGGACGAAGTCGAAAACGTCTTTTTCCACGGTGGGAACCAGCCTTGGACGGGGGAACGGCGGTCTACTTCATCTTACGCCCCGGCCGGCCGGGGTGTTCGCGGGGCGAGTCAGCCGAGGTGCCCGAACCGCCGTCGCATGTACGGGAAAGCCAGTGAACAGGCGAAACACACCACGCCCACGCAAATGATGGTCCCGCTGGTGCCGACCGTCCGCGGGCCGCCCGGCCCGAGTTCGATTCGCACCGTCTGGCTCAACAAGAGGCCGATCCATCCGGTAAAGAGGCTCAGGCCGAGAGTGAGCCGGAACATTTGCCGCATGGACTTGGCCACATTGCTCGCCGTCGCCGCCGGCAGCACCAGCATGGCGTTGATGAGCAGCACACCCACGGCGCAGATGGAAAAATTGACGATCAGCGCGAGCAGGACAATGAACACATAATTGTTCAACTCGACGGCAATGCCGCGGGATTTCGCCAAACTCGGGCTGACGCTGGCGAGCAGAAACTGGTTGTAGCGGAAAAACAGGCACACCCCGGCGAGAACCGTGACGATCAGGAGCAAGACCAAGTCGGTTTCGCGGACCAAAATGGGGCTGCCGAACAAAAACTTTTCGGGGTCGAACACGCGGCGGTCTTGGAACGCCGTGAGCATCATGGCCCCGAGGCCGATCGCCCCGGCGAAGAAGACGCCGATCACCGTGTCGCTGGCCAAGCCGGTGTGCTGCCTCACGAACGCGATGCCGAGACCCACCAAAACGCCGAACGCGGACATGACGAGGGGGACGACCCACTCCATTTCTTCGGAATCCGCGCGAAACCCGGAGAGGAACGCGACGGCCAAGCCCAAGGAGATGCCGGCGAACGCGCAGTGGGACATGGCGTCCGAAAAGAAGGCCATGCGGTTGCCGACGACCAGCGACCCGACCATCCCGCACACGCCGCTGACCAGCAGCACGGAGAGCAGGGCGGCAAGTTGATACCCCGGCCAGTTCAAGGCGGCCGCGGCCCGGTCCAAAAGTGTGAGTTGCACGTCCGCGGTCAGCATGGCGGTTTAGTTGTCTCCCGCGTGGGACGGGGCATTGATTGCCGGTTCATCGACGAGCATTCCGGCGTGGCGGGCCATCAGTTCGACCGACCGGGTCGCTTCTTCGGGCGTGATAATCAACGGCGGGGCCACCCGGATCACCTTTTTGGAGAGCGGCCCCAGCAAATGGATTCCCTCGGCGTGCGGGCCGTCCCCGCGGTAACACGCCAGCACGACGCCGGCGGCCCACTCGGCGGCCGTGCGGCCGGCCCAATCCCGCGTCTCCACGCCCCAGACCATGCCGCCTTTTTCCCCGCGGACGTGGGCGACAAACGGCAACTGTTTCAACCGCAGCAGTCCCGCCTCAATGATCGCGGACGACTGCCGCGCTTGGCCGATGATGTCTTTCGACTCGAACTCGTCGAGCGTCGCCAGGACCGCGGCGCAGCAGAGCGGGTTTGCGCTCCACGTGTCGGAGGCGTCGCCGTAATCCAAGTGGGAGAACAAGTCTTTGCGGCCCACGGCCGCCGCGACCGGGACGCCGTTCCCGAGGCCCTTGCCCAGCACCACGATGTCCGGCTCAATCTCGTACGTCTCGAAGGCGAACATGCTGCCGGTCCGCCCGAAATTTGCCTGCACTTCGTCGAGGATGAACACGATGTCCATCTCCCGGCAAAACTGCTGGACCATTTGCAGGTACGCCTTCGGCGGGTGGTACGACCCGCCGCCGCCGAGGTACGGCTCCGTGATTAACATGCCGAGTTTGCGGCCGAATTGTTTTCGCAGGTCGTCCAGTTCTTTGCGGTACGGGGCCGGGTCGAACGGCTCGTCGCGGGCCGAGACGTCCGCGCACTCCTTCATGGGAAAGGAAATGAACTTCACGCGCGGGTCACGCTCGGCGTCGTGGTCCGAGCCCGTGACGGCTTGGGCCAGCCCTTTTTTGCCGTGAAACCCGTAGCGCGTGGCAATAATCATCGGCCGGGCCTTGTCGCGGGCCAAGCCAGCCCAGAGGGCCTTTTGCACCGCTTCGGACCCCGACGCGGCCCACATGACCTGGTGCAACCTCCCGCCGCCGACGGTCCGGCGCAGGGCCGACACCAACCGCTTGCTGGCCTCGGTCTCCAGCGGGGTGACGGCGTTGTAGGCCGTCATCGTCATGGCCGAGAAAAAGCCGGCCGGGGCGGAACGGGTCGAACTGCTGTTGGCCGGCGGGAGGAGGACGGCGAAGCCGGCCTTGCCGCCGGCCTCCGTCGGCCACCCCATGTACTTCAAAAAGCGCTGGGTCCAAACGATGGGGTTGTGCCCCAAGTTGGCGACGAGAACGCCCGACGTGAAGTCGTACAGGCGGCGGCCCTCGGGCGTCCAATGGTAGACGCCGGCGCTGCGGGCCAAGACGGCTTGCGTGGGCGTGAACGTGCGCAGCGACCGCGGCTCAAAGCTGGCGGCCGAGGCGCGCTCGGCATTCGAGGCCATTTCGGACGGGTGGGCGATGACTCCATTGGACATGACGCGGAACCCTCGATGACGATCCACGGCGACTCTTCGCGCGACCTTGCCTGTACTCTACAGGACGGCCGGGGGAGTGGGGCGGGCGAGACGGCGAAAAATACGGACTCCCGCGGAGACCGTCACACGGGCGGGGCGTA
>JAYUGD010000502.1:0-1699 GCA_043767785.1 Zavarzinella sp.
TCGGGTTCTGTAAGTGGGAAGTCACCCGACGCCTGACAGCGTCGGCTCGCCAAGACGGTTCATGCCGAGTGAGATGAGACAGATGCTCCAAGTTTACAACACGCTGACCCGCAAGAAGGAACCGTTCCACCGGAAGCCGGGCGAACCGGTGTCCATGTACGTGTGCGGGCCGACGGTCTACAAGCCGAGCCACATCGGCCACATGGTCGGCCCGGTGATCTTCGACACCGTCAAGCGCTACCTGACGTACCTCGGCTACCCCGTCACGTTCGTCGTGAACATCACGGACGTGGACGACAAACTCATCGACTCGGCGGCCAAATCCAAGACGACGGTCAAGGACCTCGCGGAGCGGATGACGGCCGACTACTTCGACTGCCTCAAGAAGCTAAACGTCACCGGCATCGACCACTTCCCGAAGGCGACCGAACACATCGACGGCATGATCGGCGTCATCAACGGCCTGATCGACAAAGGCTTCGCCTACCCGGCCGACGGGGACGTGTACTTCAACGTCACCCAAGACAAGGACTACGGCAAGCTGTCCGGCTTTGACCCGAACGACACCGAGGCCGGGGCGCGCGTCGAAGTGTCGGGCCGCAAGAAAAGCCCCGGGGACTTCGCCCTGTGGAAGTGTTCCAAGCCGGGGGAGCCGACGTGGCCCAGCCCGTGGGGCGACGGCCGGCCGGGCTGGCACATTGAATGCACCTGCATGGCCATCGCCAAGCTGGGCAAGACCATCGACATCCACGGCGGCGGCTTGGACCTGAAGTTCCCGCACCACGAGAACGAGCTGGCCCAGTCCGAGTCGTTCACGGACCAGCCGTTCGCCCGCGTGTGGATGCACAACGGCCTGCTGAAACTGCGGACGGCCGACGGCAAGGAAGACAAGATGTCCGGGTCGCTCGGCAACGTGCTGAACGTCGCCGACGCCCTGAAGCACGCCGGCGGCGAGGCCCTGCGGTTCTTCTTCCTCAGCACGCACTACCGCTCGCCCATCGACCTCGGCCAATGGGACCCGAAAGCCCCCGATTGCCCGCCGGTCCCGACGGGGATCGAGGCCTCCAAGAAGAGTTACGAAGGCTTCACCCGCCTGCTCGAACGGTACGAGCGGATCACCGGCGAAAAGGCCGCCGCCCTGACGGTTCCCTCGAAAGTGAACACGGACCGCACGTTTGTGGACCCGGCCATCGCCGAGTACCTGACGCGCTTCCGCGAACACATGGACGACGACTTCAACACCGGCGGGGCCGTCGGCGTGATGTTCGAGATGCTCTCGACGCTCAACAAAATGGGCGACGCCGGGAGGCTCGAAGACCCGAGCCGGGCCGACGCCAACGTGAAGACGGCGTTCGTCGAAGGCGTGACGCTGTTCAAGGAACTCGGCCACATCCTCGGCCTGTTCTACGAGACCTCCAAGACCGACCAACTCGGCGGGGATGACAAGGTCGTCAACGGCGTGATGAACCTCGTCATCGAACTGCGGAACAACCTGCGGGCCGAGGCGAAGAAGATCACCGAGAAGACGGACCCGACGAAGAAGATGCTCTTCGCCCAGACCGACCTGATCCGGCAACGCCTCGGCGAACTGGGGATCACGCTGGAAGACCGCCCCGCCGGGACGACTTGGCGGGTCGGGTGAGTTTTCTGGGATTCGTCAAATTCCCGGGGTTCGCAAAGCCTCACCCACGGGCTACAC
>JAYUGD010000503.1:0-5018 GCA_043767785.1 Zavarzinella sp.
TAAAACAGAGGTCGCGGGATGTCTCCTGCGTCTCCGCGTGGACGTTTCAGGGACGCGCGTAACTTCCCCACCACGATGCGGGATCAGGGCGGGCCGTCACTCGGGAGGACAGGAGTCATGGTCTGCAACCAACCACACCAATTCTATTGCGGCGTTGATCGGCACGCCAGAACCATGTTCACCCTTCGGGGATCGAGCCGTCGTCGTTGAATGACCGTCGCGTCGGCACGGAGAGGTTTCTGGGGCGTCGCGCTTCGGCGTGACAGTCGCTTCACCGGAAGGCGAAGCGGCCGGACCCCGTGAGGCTGTTTGGTGCCGCTCGCCTAAACGAGTGAGACACTGGTGCAAGAACCATCCCGGCGTCGCGTTTGAGTAGGTCGAACGGCTCGGACAGGTTGAATAAACGGAACAACATACGTCGTTAAAAAAGACGTACCCGGAATCGCTCCGTTTTGTTCAAGTCGGATGGGGCATAAGACGGTTAGCCGCTTCTTGCCCTCTACAAAGACGGCCACGACTCCCACTTGACGTTTCTCGAAATCAACTCTTGCGTCTGCTGATCGGTTGCAGGAGCGTCAGCCGAAAAGTTGCGCCCCATTCCAGGGTCAACCAGCTCGGCATGTACTTCGTATTCGTAGCCGGGATCGGCCCCGTTGATGGGATCCCACGCCTTGGCAGTGACGATGGCCTGCCGTCCATTCACTGTAGCCTTCACAGCCCCCAGCGAAGCGGAAACGGCAGCCGCCAATTTCACCGCGGTTTCGTGCGAACATCTACCCTGGATTTCCGCCATGATTCGGCCTCCTTGACCAGTTCCTTGCGACCGACCTCTGCAACCACTCATCAAGGTGCTCCTAGCTCCCGCAATCGGGCTTTCGCTTGGGCATCCCCTTGATTGGCAGCCATCCTGTACCACCTGATGGCCTCCCGCACGTCCTGTCGCACGCCTCGACCCGACTCGTAAAAGACGCCGAGGTTGAATTGAGCACTCACCTTGCCTTGTAGAGCAGCTTTCTTGTACCACTCAACTGCCGTGGTTTCGTTTTTCCCAACACCGGTTCCTTCCATGTAGGCGATCCCCAGATTGTACTGTGCGTCAACTTCTCCCTGCTCCGCTGCCTGATGCAGCCACTTGACTGCTGACGAATCGTTCTGTGGAACCCCTCTGCCGAGCTTGTAGCAAACGGCGAGATGGTTTTGCGCCTTGGGATGCCCCATTTCGGCGGCCCTTCGCAAGTACCGCACTGCCACATCGTAATTGCCTTCGTCGTACGCTTTCAGCCCGCGTGCATTCAGCGCATTGGCGTCGCCATCGAGTGCTTGCGGCTGAGGATGAGATTCTTGCTGGTCACGCTTGTACTTTGCCAAGGTGCGCTGGTAGTTGGCCACCGCTTCACGGAGCTTGGCGCGGATTTCTCTTGAGCGAGCCCGGTCTTGTTGTATGCCCCCGAACGGCTCGCTGGTGAACCCGCGCAGAAACGATTCCAAACCGGACGCGACTTGGAACTCCCATGAGCCAGTTTCGATGCAGTAGTCGAAAAACTCGCCCACGGCGCTGGGAAGTTGGACATAAGCAGTTTGGTAGTCCTGGGGGCAGCGCGAGATGTCGATCAAATTCATCTGGTTGGTGACATCCCTCAGCTTCTTCTCGTCCCGGTCCTTCGAGATTGGTATCTGGTTCAGTCGCGCATCGACACTGAGAACCTCGGCAGACGAGTCGAATGCGGGAATTGGGTTGCCGCCTGTGCCGGTGCTGCTAGAGTTGCAGCCACACGCCACGATGACCAACGCCGGCAGTATTGCGGAGGCAACGTGACGCATGGGTTCTCCTCGCGGCTAACTTGTTATTAGCCTGCAAACTTCGCAGTCTATCACCGACCGTTGTCGGGTGGTACAATATTCTCGAAAACAATTCGGGAATGTCGCAACCGATGTCCGATTCTCATCTTCCGTCAGTTCATGCCACGTTCAACACGTCGGTTCGCTTCGCCGTCTATCACCATAACGACACCCTGCGAAGGTTCAGGCCCGGCCGGAAATTGATTGGCGGCATTGCATTGCATTGGTTGTTGATCTAGGTGATGAAGAATGTAACCGCGGCCGCAGGGCCACACAAGAGAATTCTTTGCGGTTTGTGCGCTGACTGGTCTCAGATCGCTGTCCGCAACGCGGAGGCGGTTGGATGGTTCCGGCCCGCGCTCCGCTCCGAAGAAGGCGCGTCGCGGCGAAACGGGGGCTTCGGGTGAGAATGCGATTCCTCACCGCAACCGGATAGGGCGTCAATCGCCCGGCCGCTAGGCCGAAGTGGCCGGATTGCCGGGAATTGGGCGAATCGGTCGCGCGCAATGGCAGAGTGGCTGGCAGACCTTCACAATTGGGGCCGATTCGGGCAGGTAAGAGGCCGATCCATTCCTGTTCGGTATTCCCAACGCGCGAAGAATGCAGCCTGCTCACTCCTCCGTCACGTCGGCCCCGACGAGGCGCAGTTTCTCCCGCAACAGTGGCAGGTTCGCCGGGTCAATGGCCATCGTCGCCGGGCCGAGGCGGTCGCCGGCGAAGGGGGCGGTTTCGGGCCATTGGCGGACGCCGTCGGCGATGGCTTCGCTGGCGAACTCGACGACGAGGCGCGTGCGGGCCGTGGCCGGCGCGCTGGCGCCGCCGGCGAACAGGAGGCGCGCGGCCGGGGAGAGCGGTTCGCCGCCGCGGCTCATGCACCAGTGTTCAAAGTCCGGCAGTGTCAGCCCTTGCTCGCGGACGGCGCGGGCCGAGGCGGGCGTGATGCGGTACTGGCGGTCGCCGCTGTCGCCCGGCAGGCGTTCGGCCAGGCGCGCGAGTTCGGCTTCCAACAGCAAGTCGGACGAGCTGATGTCCACGGTGAAGGTCACGCCGTCGTCGTCGAAGATCACGCACTGCTGCGGCGGCGACTCGTAGTCGCGGTTGCCGACCTGCTTCAAGTGCTTGTAGTCGAGTTCGCCTTCCGCGAGGCCGATGCGGTCGGTGAGGCGAATTGACACCAAGCCGCGCGAGACGGCGGCCTCCAACTCGGCGGCGGTGTTGAACTCCAAGAGCGTGGCGGCCGTGTGGACGGTGATGCGCTCGCGCTGGCCGGCCCACTGGCGGACCATGTCGCCGACATTGGCGGGGACGCCGTGGGCGCTGTGCTTTTGCAGCGCGCCGAGGACTTCGGCCAGCGTCAGGCCGGCCTCCAGCCCGCGGTACACGCTCTCGGCCGTGAGGCCCAGCGTGCAGGCCGGCCCGAGCATCTTCCACTCCGCGAAGCGCGACAGTTTGCCGATCAGGCTGGGCGTCAGCGTCTGCCGGTAGGCGATCATGTCGGCGTTCGGCTGCACCACCAGCCCTTGGTGGGACGGCACGTCCAACTTCGGCTCCGGCGCGCCGGCCAACAGCCACCGGCCGACGTCCGTGAGGCGGAACCACCAGCCCTCGCCGTCTTCAGCCGCCTCGGCCAATCGGCAGGGCATCGCCCAGCCGAAGAAGAGGCTTTCGACCCACGAGGCGCCTTCGTCGGAGGCGTCGGCGAGCCGCGATTCCCAGAGCGGGTGCTTCTTGATGAGGAAGCCGCCGATCTCCGCCGGGTGCGTCCACACGCCGGCCGGCTGTTGGGCGAGCAGCAGCATCGCCAGCACGGCGACCGTGGCCGTCGGGGACTCTTCCGCGGGGACGTACCCCTGCTCGGGATCCCACGTGTGCAAGGAGTTCAAGCCGGTCCACAAGTCGGCGATGGCGTGCGGCAGCGCCTCGTTCCACCGCTTCGGGAAGTCGCCCGTGCGCAGTTCGCCGTCCGTGACCGTGAGGACGCCGAGGCCGACGGTCACTTCCAGCGCCAGCACGCCGAGGTCCGCGACCTTGACCGGCGACTCACTGAGGGCCGAGGACAGCAATGGGTCCGTTTGCAGGCGTTGCAAGTCGCGCTTGAACAGCGTGCGCGACTGCGTGAACCGCATGGACCCGCCGCGGAGTTGTTGCCACAGCACGCCGGCCCGCAGGAACCACTCGACGCCGTCCCCGCCGCGGATTGTCTTGGCGTCGAACTTCTTGCTCGGCAGGACCGGCAGCCCGGTCGCTTCTTTGATCGCCCGCTCGGCGACGGCCGGGTGGACGCACACGCGCGCCGTCATCGGGGCGGCGCCGAGCCAGTCTTCCCACTGGTTGACGGTGTCCATCGCCAACGGCAAGTCCGGCAGCAGAAGGCCGGTGTCCAGCAGGGTCATCACCGGGGTCAGGCCTTCCATGTGCCCGAGGCCGGCGACGAGGGCGAGAAGCTGGCCGACCTGCCAGCGCGGCTGCCGCGTCTGCGCCAGCACGGCGAGCAGTTGCCGGGCGGCGTCCGGCAACTCGCGCACGCGGCGGTCGATCATCGGGGCGTTGGTGAACGCCTCGATGGACCGCTCCACGAGTTCGTCGGCCGGCCACTGGTTGCGCGGCTTGAAGAGCCGGGCGGCCACGGCCCGCAGCAGCGTCTCGCCGTAGCGGCCGAGGGCGGTCCGGGCGAATTCGTCCCACTCAATGTTCGTCGTCGTCATGCCGTTCCCGTTGGTATTCATCCGGCCCGCCCGACCACCTGCGGGGTGTGCCCGAGCCGTTTCAGTTCTTCCAAGACTAAGTCCACGCGGCCCGGCCGGATGAGCAGCACCTTGTCCGACAGCCGGCCGACGACTTCTTGCGCGAGCTTCTTGCGGGCGAGCAACTCCTGCGCGAGCAGGGCGTCGGCCGTCAGCACGAGGCACACCCGGCGGTGCAATTTCACCGGCAGGCGGGAGGTCGGGTCGGTCATGCGGGTTCCACGACGGGGCGCGAGGGGGCGAATCCCTCATGATACGGAAAGAGCCGGGCGGGGATTCCAGGAAAAGCTCCCGGGGTTCGCCGAGCCTCACCAATCGTCCTGGGTTCGCCGAGCCTCACCCCAGGCTACAGTCCGTCGCCCCTCCGGGGCTGAATACCAGAAACGGGGTTTTAGCCCCGGACGGGGCGACGGAGTGTAGCCCGTGGGTGAGGCT
>JAYUGD010000504.1:0-1692 GCA_043767785.1 Zavarzinella sp.
GTTAGGGGGTGAGGTTGCCTTTCACGGCCGCAACATACAATCCGTTTCGCGCCCGTGCCCGCCGGAACACCCAAAATTGGCCGGATTTCGTCAAATGGGTCGCGCGCACACCGCCGCTGGCAAAATGGCGGACAGCGGCGAAAATCCTGTTCTTCTCAGCACTTATGGAATTGTGAAGGCCTGCCAACTCCGCCAAGTTGGCAAAGGTTGGCAGAGATTGACGAAAATTGCCGGTTTTCGCGCACGGCCGCAATTACTTTTTCTTCTTGGCGATCGCCGCCTGCATCGCGCTGCCGAGGTCGGCCGGGGTCGGGGCGACTTCGATGCCGGCGGCCTTGAGGGCCTTGATCTTGTCCTCGGCCGAGCCGGTGCCGCCGGAGATGATCGCCCCAGCGTGGCCCATGCGACGGCCGGGGGGGGCTGTCACGCCGGCGATGAACGCGGCGACCGGCTTCGTGACGTGCTTGGCGATGTACTCGGCCGCCCGCTCCTCGGCGTTGCCGCCGATCTCGCCGATCATCAGGATCGCCTCGGTGCCGGGGTCTTTCTCGAAGAGTTCCAACAGGTCGATCTGCGTCGTGCCCGGGATCGGGTCGCCGCCGATGCCGACGCAGGTGGACTGGCCCAAGCCCAAGGCCGTGAGTTGGAACACGGCCTCGTAGGTCAGTGTGCCGGACCGGCTGATGAGGCCGACCGGGCCGGACTTGTGGATGTAGCCCGGCATGATGCCGATCTTGCACTGGCCGGGCGTGATGACGCCGGGGCAGTTCGGCCCGATGAGCCGGGAGTTCGGCTTGGTCTTCAGGTAGCGCATCACCTTGGCCATGTCGAGGACGGGGATGCCCTCGGTGATGGCGATGATGACTTTGATGCCGGCGTCCGCGGCCTCCATGATCGCGGCGGCGGCGGCCGGCGGCGGGACGAAGATCATGCTGGCGTCGGCCCCGGTCTTCGCGACGGCCTCGGCGACCGTGTTGAAGATCGGGAAGCCTTCCTTGACCGTGCCCCCCTTGCCGGGCGTGATGCCCCCGACCACTTGCGTCCCGTACTCCCGGCACTGGATGGCGTGGAACGTCCCCGCCTTGCCCAAGCCTTGGCAGATCACGCGGGTGTTTTTATCGACGAGAATGCTCATGGAAGTCCGGGGTCCGGGGTTGGGTATTTCTTCGGTCGGATTGTCACGCCTTGGCGAAGTCGTCAACCAGCCATTGGCCGGTCGCCTTGTCCTTCACCAGTTTCACCAGGTACGTCTTCTTCTGGCCGCCGGCTTCGAGTTCGGCTGTCACTGTGGCCGTGTCCTTGTTGCCGGTCAACTCGGCCGCCGGGATGGCGTAGCCGACGGTCTCGCCGCGCCACGCCCGCATTTTCTGGGTCACGAAGCCGACGTTGTAGGCGAAGCCGTTCTTCTTGTCCGCGTCGCTCGGGGCCTCGATCGACGCCAGCCACTTCGGGTCCATCAGCGCTTGGGCCTGCCGCAGGTCGCCGCCGAGCATCGTCTCCAGGAAGTTCCGGGCCGTGTCCGCCGCGGCGGCCAGTTCGGGGTCGTCGGCCTTCGGCATCGGCCCGGCCAGGAAGCGGTCGGCCCGGTGCAGCCAATCGACCTTGTAACCGTTCGCCTCGCGGACGACGCGCAGGCTCAGGGCGTCCACTTTCCCCGGCGTCTTGGCCCGGCCGCGCAGGACCGTGGCGTTG
>JAYUGD010000505.1:0-4993 GCA_043767785.1 Zavarzinella sp.
GATTCTCTTCGGCGTCACCGTGCCGTTCTTCTCCATGCTGCTGTTGCTCGGCGGGGTGTCCGGCACGCAAGTGATCCAGACGGTCCTCGTGCTGGCGGCCACGTCCTTCGCGGCCGGCTCGCTCGGGGCGTTGGTCGCCCTGTGGCGGGACCGCACGTTTCAGGCCCTCGCCTTGGCCGTTCTCGGTATCGTTTTTTACCTGTTCATCGCCCAAGGGGCCGGGCTGCTGGCCCGGCAATTTCTGCCGCCCGAAACGTCAACGATGATTACCGCGTGGCTCGACCCGTTCACGGCGATGCTGTACGTGATCGACCCGCCGTTGGACGGGATGGCCGTCCACCCGGCTTATGTGTTCACGGCGTACATGTTCCTGTTGGGCGCCGCGTTCACGCTGTTCGGCGTCGTCAAGTTACGGGCGTGGAACCCGAGCGGTGAACCCGTGCAACAGCGAGAGGCCCCGGAGGACGCCGCCGTCGAAACGAAGGACCGGGCGACGGCCCACGCCGCCCCCGGCAAGGCCCGCGACGTGTGGAAGAACCCGATCCTGTGGCGCGAGATCATGACCTACGCCTACGGCCGCCGGCCGTACTTGGTGAAGCTGGCCTACGGCCTTGTCGTCGCGTTGATCGCGTACATGGCCATCGGCGAACTGAGCCGCGGCGGCGGCCGGCCCGAGTTCGCGGCGGCATACGGCTTGGTGCCGGCGGGCATTCTCAGCCTGTTGCTCATCAGCGCCCAATCGGCGACGGCCATCACTTCCGAGCGGGACGGTAAAGCGCTAGATTTGCTGCTGGTCACGGACCTTGAGCCGAAGGAGTTCGTCTTCGGGAAACTCGGCGGGGTGCTGTACAACACCAAGGAGTTCATCCTGCCGCTCGGGTTGCTGACGGTCTATTACGCCGTGGTCGGCGTCCTCGCCTACGCCAAGGAGGGGGAGGTTTCGTTCGCCAAGAACTTCGGGCCGATGCTGGCCGTGCTAACCGCCTTCGCCGTCATCATCGCCTTCGTCATGGTCCTTGGGTTACACGTCTCTTTGCGGATCGAGAATTCACGGCTGGCGGTGGTGAACACGTTGGGGACGGTGTTCTTCCTCTCGGTGGGGACGATCGTGAGCATCTATCTCATCGTGATTAACGGCGGCAGTCTCGGGAATCAGTTGCTGAGTTTCAGCGCCTTCATCTGCTTGGGGATCGGTGGCTTGTGGTGGGTCTTGAGCGCCGACCGGCCGTCGGCGGCCCTGACACTGGCTTCGATCCTGTGCCCGTTCGCGATGTTTTACTGCGTGGTCAATATCCTGATCGCCAAGCCCGGCTCGCTGGAATCGGCCGACCCGCTGATCCCGCTGCTGGTCGTCGGGGCCGCGTTCGGGTTCACCATCGCGGCCATGCTGGTGCCGCTGCTGAGCGAGTTCGACGTGACGACCGGCCGCACGACGGCCAACGCCGACGAATGATGGGACGGCGCTCCGAATTATGTACTCATCACGCTCCGCGTGATGATCTTGGCGACGACACGGTGGAGGCGGCTCCCGTTCTCCGTGCGTTTAAGATCATCACGCGGAGCGTGATGAGTACATTAAGACGAACGACCTTAAGGGAAGGACTTCCATGCATTGCCACGTCTCATCTCTCATCCTCTTGGTCTTTGCCTCGTTTGCCGATGCCCAAGAACGCTTTTTCCCCGAGGCCACGTCGGGCACGGGGAAGGTCTCTTACGTCAATGGCTTCCCCGTGATCGAGTTGGCGGGGACGCCCGAGGAGATCGGCGCCCAATATGGCGAATTGGTGCTGAAGCCCGCCAAGCCGCTCACGGGGCGGGTGGACGGGTACATGAAGCAGATCGGCTGGGAGAAGGTCTTCCCGACGATGGTCAAGCTGTCCGGCGTGGTGTTCGTGAACATCCCGCCGGCCCAGCAGAAGGAAATGACGGCCGCCGTCAAAATCGCGGGCGTGGAGAAGAACCTGGTGACGGCCCTCAACCTGATCCCGGATTTGGCGAAACTAGGCGGGTGTTCCACGCTGGTCGTTGAGCCGAAGCGGAGCAACACGGACGGCCCGCTGTTCGGCCGCAACTTGGACTGGCCGCCGTTCGAGGGGCTGCCGGAATACACGGTCGTCATCGTCTTCAAGCCGAAGGGCAAACAGGCGTTCGCGGCCGTCACGTTCCCGGTGCTGTTCGGCTGCCTGTCCGGCATGAACGAGGCCGGCCTGTCGCTGGCCATCAACGAGATCACCGCCAGCAAGGACAAGTCCGTCAGCCGCAACCTCGCGGGCACGCCGATGATGATGCTCTTCCGCCAGATTCTCGAAGAGTGCAAGACCATCGACGAAGCCGAGGCGATGTTGAAAAAGGCCGACCGGACGACGTGGTTCTGCCTGACGCTGTGCGACACCAAATCCTCTTGCGTGCTGGAGGTGACGCCGAAGAATATCGTCCGCCGCTCGGCCGTCCAAGACGTGACGTGCTGCACCAATCACTTCCGCACGGACGGTTTGAGCGTCACCAAGAAGTGCCCACGTTACGACACGCTGAAGGCGATCCAAGCCGGCGGCAAAAAACTCGGCGTGCCGGACGTCTTCGCCGCCCTCGGGGAAGTCCGCCAGGGGAACCACACGGTCCAGTCGATGGTATTCGAGCCGAAGGCCCTGACAGTTCATGTGTCGAAGGGGACCGGAACGAAGTCGGCGACGGAAATACCGCTCACCAAGATTGATCTGAAGCCGTTCTTCAAGAACAATTGACGTGGGTGAAAAACCACGAAGACAAAATGCCCGACCCCATTCTGCTCACGTTCGACGGCGGGACGGTCATCGTCTCCGGCGGGGACGCGGACGTGCGGGCCAACTTGCCCGGCGTCGCCTTCGACCCGCGGACGCGGGCGGAGCGGGCCGAGGGGCGGTCGTACCGCGGGATCGTCGAATACCTGTTGGCGAACAAGATTCCGTACACCGACCAAGCCCGCAACTATCAAGTCGCCCCGTGGGATTTGCAGAGCGAACGCAAGCCGTTCCCGCACCAGCAGGAAGCCTGTGACGTGTGGTGGAAGGCCCGCGGGCGCGGCGTCGTCGTGTTGCCCACGGGGACGGGCAAGACGTTCATGGCGATGCTGGCGATCCAGAAATCGCAGCGGCCGGCCTTGGTGGTGACGCCGACCATCGACCTGCTGAACCAGTGGCATTTTGAATTGGCGAAGGCGTTCGGCGGGACCATCGGCTTGATGGGCGGCGGCGAGTACGACATTCAGCCGCTGACGGTGACGACCTACGACTCCGCGTACATACACCTTGATCGTTGGGGCAACCGCTTCGGGCTGCTCGTGTTCGACGAGTGCCATCACCTGCCCGGCCCGACGTACGCGATGTCCGCGGTCGGGGCCATCGCCCCGTTCCGCCTCGGGCTGACGGCCACGCCCGAGCGCGCCGACGGGCAGGAGGCCCAGTACGAAGCGTTGATCGGCCCCATCGTGTACCGACGCGAGATCAAGGAACTCTCGGGGGACTTCCTCGCGGACTACGAGACGCGGCGAATCTACGTCTCACTGACGCAAGACGAGCAAGTGCGCTACCAAGCAGCGCGCGACACCTACCGCCAGTTCATCGTGGACCGCAACATCAGCCTTGGAGGGCCGAACGGCTGGCAGCGGTTCATCTTCGAGGCCAGCCGCAGTGCGGAGGGCCGCGTGGCCTTCCAGGCGTTCCGCGAGCAGAAGAAGTTGGAGCGGGCGGCCGAGGCCAAGTTGCAGACGCTGGAAAAGCTCCTGCTCACGCACGCCAAGGACCGCATCCTGATTTTCACGGCCGACAACGCCACGGTGTACCGTATCGCCCGGCAGTACCTCGTCCCGCCGATCACGCACCAGACCAAGGCCCGCGAGCGCAAGCAGATTCTGGAACGCTTCCACTCCGGCGAATACCCGGTCGTCGTCACCAGCCAAGTGCTGAACGAAGGGGTGGACGTGCCGGCCGCCAACGTCGGCATCGTCCTCTCCGGCACCAGCACCATCCGCGAAAACGTCCAGCGCCTCGGCCGGCTGTTGCGCAAGCAAGCCGGCAAGCACGCGATCCTCTACGAGATCGTCGCCAAGGGGACGAGCGAGGAATTTTCCAGCGAACGCCGGCGGCAGCACCACGCTTTTCAGTGAGGGATCATGCTGACCGGCAAACACGTGCGCGTGCGGATGGTGCGGAACCGGATCGTGCCGCAATACCTCGACGTGATGGACCCGGCGTGGCAGGGGACGGCCACGAATCTGCTGGACTTGTTCCGCACGTTTCCGGGTCGCTCGCGTGAGGAGATCGAACTGGAGATGGCCGAGGTCGTCGGCGATTTGCCGTCCCAACTCGTGCCGCAAGGGCTGGCGAAACTCCTTGAAGACCGCTGCGAGTTCGAGGTCGATTCAGAATTGACCCCGGCCGCCGTGCGGGAGCAAGTGTTTCTCGAAGCCGCCCGCCAGCGTACCGCCGGCGTCCCGTTTGACCGGCCGGCGATCTTGGAAGCCGTCGGCCAGCAATTGGCGACATCGCCGGAACTCGTCGATCAAGCCCTCTTCGCCGACTTGAAGGCCGAGCAGCGGGTAACGAAGTTCACGGACCTGACGCCGTTGCAACTGATCCACCGCTACAACGTGGCGCTGGCCCAAGCCGTCTTGCTGCGGGCCTCGCGCGTCAGTGTCCGCATCGACGGCGAGACGCAGGCCCGTTTCCGGCATTTGTTCCGGGCCGTCAAGTTTCACCGGCTGATCGGGGACATCACCCACGCCGGCCGGGACGCCGTCGAGATCACGCTCGACGGCCCGCTGAGTTTGTTCAGTTCGACGCAAAAATACGGCATGCAATTGGCGTTGTTCCTTCCCACGCTCTTGCTCTGCAAACGCTTCTCGTTGGCCGCGACAGTGAAGTGGGGGGCGCAGCGCAAAGAGAAGGAGTTCCGGCTGGACTCCTCGGACGGCCTGCGCTCCCACTTGGTCGATTACGGGGACTACACGCCGCCGGAG